>CAXSEW010000166.1:0-8316 GCA_964236185.1 uncultured Nakamurella sp.
ACCGCCGCATCGATCATCCACCTGGACGATCTGGCGGCCACCAACGCGGCGGTCGACGCGTGCGCTGCCACGGGGACGCCGATGTCCGTCAGATTCCGCATCACCCGGGTGAACGACGGTGCGCTGCGGTGGATACATGCACTCGGCGAAGCGGTGTGGTCCGACGGCCGGATCGTCCGGGCCGGCGGCGCTGTCACCGACATCACCGAACAGGTACAGGCAGAGCGGGATGCAGTCGCGGCCGCGACGTTCCAACGGGCCGTCCTGAGCGGCTCGCCGGACATCATCACCGTGTACGACTTCACGACCAGGTCGGCAATGTGGTCGAACCGTTCGCTGATCGGCGAGCTCGGCTACTCCGAGGCCGAAGTCGCAGCCTGGGCCGAACCGCGCGAGGGCCAGTTGACCAGTCGTACCGGGATCCAGCTCGTGGTGGACGACGACCGGGTGCGGGTCGAGCAGGCGCTGTCCGACGCCTACGAAGCCCGGGACGACCGAGTCACCCACTTCGAATTCCGGATGAAGCACAAGGACGGCAGTCTGCACTGGTTCTCCCAGAACGTTTCGCCGCTGACCCGGGACGACGACGGAAAGGTGGCACAGGTCGTCGGCATCTGTCGCGACATCACCGATTCGAAGGTCAGCGAAGCAGCGCTGCTGGAAAGCGAGGAGCGCTTCCGCCAACTGGCCGACAACGTCGACGTTGCCTTCGTCCTGCGCTCGTGGAACGACCCCCCGAAGTATCTGTACGTCAATCCGGGATTCGAGCGGATTTTCGGCTACAACCCCTTGACCACACCGGGCCACCCCCAGGATCCCTTCGCCCGGATACATCCCGACGACCTCGACCACTTCCAGGAGCACTACTGGATGCCGGCGATGAAGGGATTACCCGCACGAGCCGAATACCGCATCGTGCGTCCCGACGGCCAGGAACGCTGGGTGCGGTCCACCCTTTCACCGGTGCGGGACTCGACCGGCCGGCTCCGGCGTACCGCCAGCACCACCGAGGACATCACCGTCAGCCGACAGGCGGCCGCCGCGCTGATGGGCGCGCAAGCGGCGGAAAGAGCAAATGCGGCGAAGAACGAATTTCTGTCGAGGATGAGCCACGAGCTCCGCACCCCGCTCAACGCGGTGATGGGTTTCGCCCAGCTTCTCGAACTCGATTCGCTGTCCGAGGAGCAGCACGCCGCCGTCCGGCACATCATCCGAGGTGGCCGGCATCTGGTCGGCCTCATCGACGACGTGCTGGACATCTCCAAGATCGAGGGCGACCAGCTGGACATGTCAATGGAACTGGTTCCGGTGTCGCGGCTGCTGAGCGAGACGGTCGAGTTGATGACCCCGCAGGCCCAGGCGGTCGGCATCACCCTGCACTGCCTGACGGACGGCGCGGCCGGTCGATCGGTGCACGCCGATCACCGACGGCTTCGTCAGGTGATGTTGAACCTGCTGTCCAACGCCATCAAGTACAACAAGCCCGGCGGCCGGGTGGACGTCACCTGCGCCATCACCAGCACTGCCCAATTGGCCATCGTCGTCACCGACACCGGTCGGGGAATCCGGAGCGAAGACCTGCCCCGACTGTTCGTGCCCTTCGACCGCCTCGAGGCCGCCGCCAGCGGGATCGAAGGGACCGGGGTCGGCTTGGCGCTGTCCCAGCGACTGATGGTGCACATGGGTGGAACCCTGACCGCGCGTTCGCGGCTCGGCAGCGGTAGCGAGTTCACCGCATCGCTTCCGCTGACCACGGACTCGGTACAGCAGGTTGCCGATGTCCCCGAAGTTCTCGACGAGCCCAGGTAGCACCCGCTGCACCGGGAACGAACGACGGCCCGGTGTCGAAGCGCACCGTGCTGTACATCGAGGACAACAGCTCGAACATCGCGCTGATGGAACGGGTGATTGCCCGGCGCACGGGCTGGAACCTCCTGATCGCCGGTCACGGTGCACTGGGTGTCGAGCTGGCTCTGTCGATCGATCCCGATCTTGTCCTGCTCGACCTCCACCTCCCCGACATGAACGGATTGGAGGTGCTGCGCCGGATCAGCGTCCGCGAGGACCGCGGGAAAACCAAGGTCGTCGTGATCAGCGCGGACGCCAACCCGCACCAGGTCACCCGCCTGCTGGCCGCCGGGGCGCAGCAGTATCTGACGAAACCGCTGAACGTGGACAAGATCCTTGACATCCTCGATTCGACCGGGCAATACGAGACGACATGACCGGACCGCCGGCGGTGGTTGGCCGCTGGGCATCGTGGGCCGACCACGGCGACGAGATGTGTGCAATCGTCGGCGCTCGGGCGAATTGGATAGAACGACCAGGTCGGTGAGGTGATCGCCGGCTGATCAATTGGAGGTTCAGGTCTTGTCCGATGACGACGGTGCGTTGTCACCAGTTGCGCTTCTGGCCCGCCGCAACAGCGTGACGATCGTCGGCAACCCGGACGGGCCAGTCTTGATGTTTGCCCATGGTTTCGGCTGTGACCAGGGCATGTGGTCCCGGATCGTCCCGTATTTCGCCGACGCATATCGCATCGTCCTGTTCGATCACGTCGGTGCCGGGAATTCCGACCCGGCAGCGTACGAGAGCGGCAAATACTCCTCGCTGGAGGGATACGCGAACGACCTGCTGGAATTGTGCGACGCGTTGGACCTCGAAGAGGTGACGATGATTGCGCACAGCGTCAGCGCCATGATGGCCGTGACCGCAGCCGGGCGGCAACCTCGGCGGTTCAAACGACTCATCCTGATCGCGCCTTCCCCGTGCTACATCGACGAGCCCTCCTCCGGATACGTCGGCGGCTTTTCCGCACCGGACATCGATGAACTGCTGGCGTCGATGGACAACAACTACTTCGCCTGGGCCTCGGCAATAGCGCCGATGGTGATGGGAAATTCCGACCGTCCGGAGCTCGGCCTCGAGCTGCAGGGCAGTTTCTGCCAGACCAATCCGGGCCCGGCCCGCGACTTCGCACGGGTCACCTTTCTCTCGGACAGCCGCGATCTGCTTGCCACGGTGACCGTCCCCACTGTCGTCCTACAGTGCTCTGATGATGCTTTGGCACCGGTAGCGGTCGGCCGCTACATCAGCGGGCGCATGCTCGACTGTGCACTGGTCGAGCTGCGGGCCACCGGTCATTGCCCGCACATCAGCGCCCCCGGCGAGACGGCAACCGCGATCATGGTCTTCCTGCAGGGATCCACCGATTAACGCAGCGTCGATTTCCGATATCGGTGACGACACCCGTGCTGCGCCGCAGCCCAACGTGCCGATCGATTTCGAAGCGGCGTACGAGCACGCCCCGTGCGGCTATCTGATCATCGGTGACGACGGACTGATCTCGGCCGTCAACGAGACATTTCTCCAGTGGACCGGGCACACCAGGCAGGCATTGCTGGGAACGAGCCTGTCCCGGCTCCTTCCGGTCGGCGACCGGATCCTCTACTCGACCCACGTCGCGCCGCAATTGCGGGTCAACGGCTCGGTCGCCGAGGTCGTTCTCGAGATCGTCGCCGCAGATGCAAGCCGGCGCCCTGCGCTGCTCAGCGCCAGTCGCACCGCAGGCTCGGCCACTGCGCCGGCGCAGACCCGGGTCATCATCTTCGGAGCGGCGCAGCGGCGCCGCTACGAACAGGAGCTGATCGCGGCGCTGCAGCGCGCCCACGAGTCCGACGCCCTGCATCTCAACGCCCAGGCCGCGGCCGAATCGACCCAGGAGTTCCAGGACGCCGTGTTCGCCGCCACCCCGGACACCATCGCCGTGTGGGAGGTGGACACCGCCACCCTGTTGTGGGCCAACCGATCCATGCCCGATCAATTGGGCTACCGCAACCATCAGGCCGCTGCGATGGCCACCGACCTGGGTGGCCACCTGGTCTCCGCCCAAGACCTGGACAAGTTCACCGCCGCGCTGGCCGTCACCTGCGCCGCTGCCGACCGGGAGGTCGCCGAGGTCGAGTTCCGGATGGACGGTACGGACGGAACGACACGGTGGTTCTCCCGCCGCACCACGCCGTTGCGCCGGGACAAGGATCGGCGCGTGACCCAGGTCGTCGGCATCACCAGGGAAATCACGGCCGAGAAGACAGCTGCCAATGACTTGCGCGAGAGCGAAGGGCTGTTCCGGCAGCTCGCCGACAGTGTCGATGTCGCCTTCTTCCTGCATCGCGGTGACCCGCCCCAGTTCCTGTACGCCAGCCCGGGTTTCGTGAAGACCTACGGTTACGACCCGATGGTCACCGGCAAGACGCCGGTGCAGGTCCCCCTGATCCACCCCGAGGATCGCGAGCGCTTCCAGCGCGACTACTGGATTCCGCTGCACCAGGGCCACCCGGCGCAGATCGACTACCGACTGGTGTTGCCTGACGGGCAGACGCGATGGATCCGGTCGATCACCGCCCCGGTCGTGCGGGCCGAATCCGACGAGCGACATTATTCGACCACGAGCGAGGACATCACCACGAGCAGGCAGGCCGAGGCTGCGCTGCTGCAGGCCGAGGCCGCCGGACGGGCCAACGCCGCCAAGAACGACTTCCTCTCCCGGATGAGCCATGAATTGCGGACTCCGCTCAACGCTGTGCTGGGCTTCGCTCAGCTGCTGGAACTCGACCCGCTGACCGGCGACCAGCAGTCCGGAGTGCAGCACATCCTGCGCGGCGGCCGTCATCTGCTGGGTTTGATCGACGACGTACTGGAGATCTCGAAAATCGAGAGCAACCACCTGGATATCTCTCTGGAACCCGTTTCGGTGGCCACTCTGCTGTCCGAGACGATGGAGCTGATGACACCGCAGGCACTCAGCTCGGAAGTGACACTGCGGTTCGAACCCACCACCGTCGCCCGCTGCTACGTCCACGCCGACGAGCGCCGACTGCGCCAAGTGCTGATCAACCTGCTGTCGAACGCCGTCAAGTACAACCGCAGAGGCGGCCGGGTCGCCGTTCGATGCCGTAGGAGCGGGTCCGAGTCAGGATCCGACGCCCACCTGTACGTCGACGTGACCGACACCGGTTCCGGCATTCGGCGGCAGGATCTGCCACGACTGTTCACGCCGTTCGACCGTCTGGGCGCCGAATCGACCGGCATCGAAGGCAGCGGGGTCGGCTTGGCATTGTCTCTCCGCTTGATGACGCTGATGGGCGGGACGTTGACGGCAACGTCCGAGATCGGTGTCGGCAGCACCTTCACCCTGTCCTTGCCGTTGATGGGCCAGCAGGGTGAGCGGCCGGACGCCGCGGCTGTCGAACCTGCGGCTGACTCGTCACCGCCGGAGGAATCGCCCCGCGCGCGCACGGTGCTCTACATCGAGGACAACAGCTCGAATGTCGAGTTGATGGAACAGTTGATCAGCAGGAGACCGGGCTGGCGGATGTTGGTCGCCGGCAACGGTCAATTGGGGGTCGAGCTGGCCAGCACGGAGGCGCCGGACTTGGTCCTGCTCGACCTGCATCTGCCGGACACCGGCGGCATGGACGTGCTGGTCACCCTGCGAGCAGATCCGGCCACCCGGCATGTGCAGATCGTGGTGCTCAGCGCGGATGCCAATCAGCATCAGCAACAGCGGCTGCGTGACGCCGGAGCAGACGCCTACCTCACCAAGCCCATCGACGTGGCACAGGTGCTGGGCTTGCTCGACCGGCCACGTCCCTCGTCCCCGTGATGACTGCAGCGAATGCACGACGCGGACGTAGCCGGTGGCTACACGCGCGTCGGAACACCCCGACCCAGCGTCAGGTGCCTGCCCCGTGGTGCTCCTGGTAGTGCTGCGAGACCTGGCCGTCGGACGGGATCGCGAGGGCCCCGGTGATGAAGGCGACCGCATCGGACATGGTGATCTCCTTCGGGTCCACCACCCCGACCCGCCGACCCAGCCGGTGCACATGGATGCGGTCGGCGACCTCGAAGATGGCCGGCATGTCGTGGCTGATCAGGATGACCGGCAGTCCGCGCGCGCTGATCCGCTTGATCAGGTCGAGCACGTTGGCGGTTTCCTTGACACCCAGCGCCGCCGTGGGTTCGTCCAGAATCACCAGCTTGGTGCCGAACATCGCCGCCCGGGCAACGGCCACCGCCTGCCGCTGGCCGCCCGACAGGTTCTCGATCGGTACGGTGATGTCCTGGACCGTGGCGATGCCCAGCGAGTCCAACTGCGACTTCGCCTCGGTCCGCATCGCCTTGCGGTCCAGGAACCGCATCTTGCCCAGGAACCCGTCCTTCCTGATCTCGCGGCCCAGGAACAGGTTGGTCGCGATGTCCAGCGCGGGCGCCACGGCCAGCGTCTGGTAGACCGTCTCGATGCCGCGCTTGCGGGCCTCGTTGGGACTGGTGAACCGCACCGGCTCGCCGTCGAGGAACACCTGCCCGGAATCGGGGACGACGGCCCCGGTCATGGCTTTGATGATGCTCGACTTGCCGGCGCCGTTGTCACCGACGACCGCTAGCACCTCGCCAGGGAACAGGTCGAAATCCGACTCCCGCACGGCGGTGACCTTGCCGTACCGCTTGACGACACCGCGGGCGGCGAGAATCGGCTGGACGCCGGCTGGACCGCGTGCGGGCCCTGCCGTATCCGACGGACCGATGGCTCCGGACGCCCCGGTTCCTGCGCTGGTGCCAGTGCCGGTCGAGGGCACGTCCTTGGTGAGCGGCGAACTCATGAGCTCCTCCTGCGGGTCAGCTGGTCGAAAGCCACGGCCAGGATCACCAGCACACCTGTTGCCAGGTTCTGGTAGTTGGAGTCGATCTGCATGGCGGTCAGACCGTTGCGCAGCACCGACACGATGAGCGCGCCGATGATGGTCCCGACGACGCCGCCGCGCCCGCCGAACAGCGACGTTCCGCCGATCACCACCGCGGTGATCGAGTCGAGGTTGCCGGTCTGGAACGCGTTGGGATCGGCAGAAGGGCTGCGGCCCAGCGCCATCCATGCTGCCAAGCCGTAGATGATGCCGGCCACGACGTAGACCGAGAGCAGCACGCCCTTGACGTTGATGCCGTTGAGGCGGGCGGCTTCGTCGTCGTTGCCGACGGCGTAGACGTGTCGGCCCCAGCCGGTCTTGCCCAGCGCCAACCACATCACGACGAACAGGATCGCCGCCAGGATCATGCCGTAGCTGATGTTGACCGAGCCGATGGAGATCTGCTTGCCCAACAGCGTCAGCGTGGTGTCGCTGCTGACATCGGTGGTGGTGCCGCCGCTGTACAGCGCCGACACGGCGGTGACGACGGCGAGCATACCCAGGGTCACGATGAACGGTGGGAGCCGGAGCCTGGTCACCAGGAAGCCGGAGATCGCGGCCACCCCGCCGGCCACCAGGATGCCGACCAGCACCGCTGCCGACGACGCCATCTGCATGGACAACTTGGCCATCAGCACGGTTGCGAAGACCATGATGGCGCCGTTGGCCAGGTCGATGCCGGCCGTCAGGATGACCAGCGTCTGGCCCAGGGCCAGGGTGCTGACCACCACCGTCTGCCCGACGATGGTGCTGAAGTTGTCAAGGTTGAGAAACGTGCTGGTCGCGACGGAGAAGAAGATCAGCGCAACGATCAGCGCCGCCGTCGGACCCAGTGCCGGGGACCTGGCAAAGATTTCCTTTGCCCGGTCCGAGCCACTGGCTTTGACCGGGGCCAGATCTGGTGGACTCGCCGTGGTTGTCATGCCGCCTCCTTTGGCGTACTGCAACGGTCGGAGAACAGGGTGGGCGTCACCGCCAGGAAATAGTTGACTCTCATCCCCAGCAATTGGCCAGACCCCAGGCGGAGTCCTTGGATTCCTGGCCGGCGATCGGCTGGTCGGTGATCAGCGTGGCGCCGGTGTTGACCACGCCGCTCGGCTTGGTGCCGGTCTGCGCGAACTTGACGATGGCCTTCACGCCGTCCTCTGCCATGATCTTGGGGAACTGCATGACGGTGGCGACGAACTTCTTGTCCTTGACGTACTGGACGCCCGAGCAGCTGCCGTCGATCGACGCGACCAGAACCTTGCTCTGCAGGTTCTTCTCGGTGAGCCCCTGGTAGGCGCCGCGGCCGGCCGGCTCGTTGATGGAGTAGACGACGTTGACGTCGGGGTGGGCCTGCAGCAGGTTCTCCATCGCGGACTGCGCCTTGGTCTGGTCACCGGCGGTCAGCGCGCTGCCGATCACCTGGGGCGGGTTGCCGTCCGGCAGGCCCATGCCCTCGAGGAAGCCGTTGTGCCGCTGGATACCGACGCTGGCGCTGGGGTCGAGGTCCATCGCGATGATCTTCGGCGCGGTCGTGCCGATCTTTGCCTTGACGTATTTCCCGAGGATGACGCCGGCCTGCAGGTTG
>CAXSEW010000167.1:0-8257 GCA_964236185.1 uncultured Nakamurella sp.
CTGCCCTGGGCCGCGGTCGCCGGACTCGGCCCGGACGCGGTCGTCATCGAGTCCGAGTCCGTGCTCGTGCCACTGGGTGCCATCTTCGAGAGCGATGGCGGCTCTGGTGGCACCGGGCGAGGCGACATCCTCAAATCCCAGGTGCTCACCGACTCCGGCACTGCGCTGGGCCGGGTGTCCGACGTCATCATCGGCATCGGCGGTACGGCCGGTGGGCAGGCCGACGTGGTCGGGTACCAGATCGACCCGGCGGAAACACTGGGCCGCGGCAAGCAGCCGCTGTTGATCCCGTTGCCGGACACCATCTCCGCGTCCGGCGAGCATCTGATGGTGCCCGCCGCCGCTGCCAACTATCTGACCGACAACCTGAGCGGATTCGGCGCGGCCATCGACGCATTCCGTTCGCAGTTGGGAGAGGTGAGCTGATGCTGGTCTCGGAAGCACAAGGCCAGAAGGTCGTCAGCACGGAGGACGCGTCGACGGCCGGCACCGTCGACGGATTCGTCCTCGACCCGGCGGCCGGCGCAGTCGCCGCACTGTCCCTGAAGAAAACGGCCGGTACCGGGTCGATGCTGCCCTGGTCGGACGTCACCGCCTTCGGTATCGACGCGGTCACCATCTCCGGCGCGCACCTCATCGTGGAACCGCAGGGCGAGCTCCTCGAGCTCAGTGGAAAGGCGCACCACTTCCTCAAGAAGCGGGTGCTGACCACCGCCGGGCTGCAGGTCGGCACCGTCCGCGACATCGATTTCGATCCCGCCACCGGCAAGATCCTGTCCATCCTGACCGACGACCAGCCGCTCGACGGTTCGGGGCTGGTCGGCATCGGCTCGTATGCGGTGATGGTCCGGCCCTGACTGCACCTACCACCGGGCGGCCGGGGCTTTCGACATTGTCGGAGCCCCGGCCGTCGTCCTTCCAGCTGCACTTGCGCGCCGTACCGGCGAATCCTTCCACTGCCGGGTGATCTGGACCCGGCCGCGATGATCACCGCCCTTGGCCTTTTTTTGGCGAACGTCGCCCCGAAATGGCCTGAGACGGTGATCATCCGACTGTCCACCCAGTCGCCTGAGCCGCTTTCGTCCTGTGAGCAGCCGATTGTCCGGGTATTCCGGAGCGTTCGGCATTACCGACCGCCACCGCTTCCACCAGGATGACCACCCTCCTAGCCTGAGCGTGCAGTGGTTTGCACAGCACATGCTCTGGACATACCCAGGGCACCCACACGTTCAAGGAGGAACTGTGTTGGATCAATCCAGCTCTGCCATCGGTCGAAGAAAACGACATATCCCGCATCGGGGCCGGATACGGGCGGCAGCCCTGCTGACCGCGGTGATGGCGGTGACCTCCCTGCCGATCGCGTCGGCCAGCGCGCAACCGCTGGCCGATCGTCCGTCGACGACATCGCGGCCGGCGCAACCCATTCCGGCCACCGACCCGAACTCGATCCAGGTGGCCGGCGCCGGCGTCCCGGCACCGCAGCTCAACAACGCGCTCGCCGCCGCAGTCGGTCCGATGACGGATACCCGGATCACCGGTCCGATCAATGTCACCGCCACGTCGTACCCGTTCGGCGCTGCGGCGCATACCCGCATTCCGGAGGATCTGGCGGCCATCGGGTACGTCGAGGAGGAGTACTTCGTCAGCGGACTGGCCAATGTCTACACCTGGCCAACACCCGGACCGGCCAAGGTGCGCACCGCCAATGCGCCTTACACCACCCGCATCCTGGTCCGGCGCCCGGCGAAGGTTGCGAAGTTCAGCGGCACCGTCATCGTGGAGCCGCTCAACCCGTCCAACCTTTTCGACCTCAACCTGGGTTGGGGGCTGATGCACGACCAGATCATCCGCAACGGCGACGTCTGGGTCGGCGTGACCGTCAAGCCAGTGGCGATGCAGACCCTCAAGACGTTTGACCCGGTCCGGTACGCGCCGCTGTCCATGGACAATCCACTGCCACTGAGCGACCCCGATAACTGCACGACGTATTCCGACGGCAAGCCGCTGCCGGGTGACACCCAACGTACGACCGAGAACGGATTGGCCTGGGACATCTACAGCCAGGTCGGTGAGCTGCTGCGCGGCAAGACCGCCAAGAACCCGGTGTACTACGGCGGTAAGAAGCCCAAAGCGGCCTTCAAGATGTACGGCTTCGGATATTCGCAGACCGGCGGCTACATGTACGACTACATCAACGGTGTCGCCCCGCTGGCAAAGGCGCAGACCGGGCACTCCATCTACGACGCCTACATCGTCGCGGTCGCCGGCGGCGCCTTTGCGGGCATCTATCCGATCAACCAGTGCGAAGCGATCCCGCCGCTCACCGACCCGCGTCTGCAGTTCTCGGGCGTCGGCGTGCCGATCATCCATGTGATGTCGCAGTCGGACTACTTGTACGGGATCACCGCGCGTCGCCCGGACAGCGACGTCCCCTCCGATGCCTACCGCCAGTACGAGATGGCCGGCGCCGCGCACGCCACGCCGGGTGAACTGGACTTCGCCGCTGCACCTGCGGACATCATCAAGGGCGGACGGGCAGTACCGCCGAGCAGCTGCAACGAGGGCCCGCGCAGCAGGTTCCCGAGCTCGATCTTCTTCGATGCCTACCTGCGCAACCTCGACGAGTGGGTCCGCAGGGGCATCGCCCCTCCGCACGGCTCGCCGATCGTGGTGGTGAACGGCGCCCCGGTGCTGGATCGCTGGGGCAACGTCGTCGGCGGACTGCGGTCGCCGTACGTCGACGTGCCGACGTCGACCTGGTACGGCAGCTCCACCGGCGCGTCCTTCTGCTTCATCGCCGGCCATGAGGTGCCGTTCAGCAACAGCCTGCTGCAGCAGATCTACCCGACCCACGCCGACTACGTCAAGGCCGTCGCCAAGGATACGAAGGCGTTGGTGCAGCAGGGATTCATCACCAGCTACGACGGCCAGATGCTGATCAGGGAGGCGCAGCGCGCCGACGTCCCGTAGCACCACCGGTGATCGACCCAGGAAGGCCACCACCACCCGGAAACAGAAATGCGGCTGTGGGTTCCAGCGAACCCACAGCCGCATCTCCCTGCGCAGAGCTACTTCCGGCCTGGGCTCCAATTGAGGCCCCAGCCGTAAGCCTTGTCCAGCAACGACTGTCCGCCATCGATGTACTTCACTTCGCGCTGCACCACCAGATCGTTGCCCTGGTTGATCAGCTGCGCCACCGCACAGATGCGTGAGGCCTGACTGGTGGCGTCCAGCCGGACCTCGATCTGTGGCCCGTTGATCGGGCTGAGGGTGACCACCCCGTCGACGGCTGCCCAGTTCGGCGCACCCTCGTAGATCATCGCGAAGATCAGCACCCGCCGGAACCGGCCGGGCTGCTCCAGGTTGATGGACATATTCTCGCCGGAGGTGACGGCACCGGTGCGATCGTCGCCGTCCAGCTTGATCCACGGCGGCCGGTCCAGGGAGCCGAACGAGTTTCCCAGAGCCTGCACCACGCCCTTGCTGCCGTCCGACAATTCGTACAGGCAGCCCAGATCCAGGTCGACGCCCTTCGACGCCGCGGCGGCCAGCCGCTTGAAGAAGCCGCCACCCGTCGGCGCCGG
Source organism: uncultured Nakamurella sp. (assembly GCA_964236185.1). Taxonomy (GTDB): domain Bacteria; phylum Actinomycetota; class Actinomycetes; order Mycobacteriales; family Nakamurellaceae; genus Nakamurella. The sequence continues at coordinate 3,585 of CAXSEW010000167.1, forward strand.
CGCGGCCTGCGACCAGTTCAGGTTGATCCGGATGGTGCCCGAGCTACCACCGGACTTGGTCAGCGAGACCTGCGGCGAGCCTTCGGTCAGCGTCACCTTCTGCAGGGAGATCCCACCGGAACCACCTCGCGCCATCGACGCGGTCGGCTGGGAACCGCCCCCGCCCGGCGGCGGGTAACCGGTCCCGGAACCCGGCGGCGGATACCCGAACCCCGCAGCTGGCGGTGGGTAGGTAGTCGCGGAACCCGGTGGCGGGTAGGCAGTCCCGGACGTCGGCGGCGGATACCCGGCAGCCGGCGGAGCGGGTGGCTGGGGTACGGGCGGAGCCGGCGGCGCTGCCGCCTCCGCCTCCTCGGGCGGCGTGTACCAGGACGGCACGACGCCGGCGGGGGCCGGCGGCGGAGCGGCCGGCGGCGGGACCGGATCGGGCCTGCGGCGGGTGTAGTCGATGGCCATCGGCTAGATGTTGACCCCGAAGTCGCGGGCAATGCCGGCGAGGCCGCTGGCGTAGCCCTGACCGATTGCCCGGAACTTCCACTCCGCACCGTTGCGGTACAGCTCGCCGAACACCATCGCCGTCTCGGTCGAAGCGTCCTCGGTGAGGTCGTAGCGGGCGAGTTCGTTGTTGTCGGCGTTGTTGACCACGCGGATGAAAGCGTTGCGCACCTGGCCGAACGACTGCTGGCGGGTGTCACCCTCGTAGATCGAGACCGCGAAGACCACGGACAAGATCTCCGGCGGGACGGCGGACAGGTCGACCTTCACCTGCTCGTCGTCACCTTCACCCTCACCCGTCAGGTTGTCGCCCTGGTGCTCGATGGACCCGTCCGGCGACTTGAGGTTGTTGAAGAACACGAAGTACTGGTCCGACTTGATCTTGTGGTCTTCGCCGAGGCCCAACGCACTGGCGTCGAGGTCGAAATCAACTCCGGTGGTCGCCCGGGCATCCCAGCCCAGACCCACCATGACCGAAGTGAGGTTGGGGGCAGCTTTCGTCAGCGAGACGTTGCCACCCTTGGTCAGGCTCACACCCATTACCGGCTCCTTCATCGATCGCCGAGCAGCGTGCACTCTGCCGCTGCTGGTCGTTCACTTGTTCTTCGAGAACGCGCGACGAACGGTGCAAAGTTCCCGTGAGGGACCATCGGTTCGCCTCGCAGCGCGCACGCTACACCGACCACCTGCCGCCGCAGACGCAGTCCCCGTAGGATTGAAATCGATGTCCAGGAGCAGGCCGGGACGCCTTTCCAGGCGACCACAGGATGAAGCCGCCCAGGCCGCGCAAGACGGCGCCGTGGCGGCTTTCCTCGACCTGGACAATCGACAGTCGTACGTGAGCGACGCGATCGATGCGGCCGGCGAGTCCGGCGCCGGAGGTGCTGGGCTGGCCCGGTCCTGGGCGCCGGTGAAGCAGGAGGCGTTCAACGCTTCCGCCAGGTACCTGACCACCGCGGAGACCTTCTCGCTGTTGGACGGTGCCGAACGACCCACCGGCGTAGACCCGGCCGCCGCTCGAGCGGCGTTCGTCGAGGTACACCGAGCCCTGGCCGACGCCGCAGTCGCGGTGGACAAGTTCTACCGTCGGCATGCCGACGAGTTGGAGAAGGCTCGATCACTACGGGCGGCCACCCCGAAGATCTCCGCCGACGCCCGGACCGCCGCGCTGCAGGCGGAGTCGGTGCTGACGGCCGCAGAGAAGGACGGCGTGGCCTATGCCAGCGTGCTGGCTGCCGCCGGCGAGCTCGTCGAAGCACTGTCCGCCCTGAAGACGGCCGACACGATCGGCTCGCCGCTGGAGATCCGGCACGCTGCGGCGGCGGTGCACGCCGCAGCCGAGTCGGTGACCGATCGGATCGACCACGCCAGGTCGCTGCCCGGCACCGTGCCCAGCTCGCTGATCAGCGTCAAGACCAGGATCCAGGCGGTCACCACCAGGTTGGAGTCGATGCCGGCGCACCGCTCCGCCCTGCTGCGCGAATTCTCGACCGACTGCTCGAAGGACCTCGACGGGGCCGACGACCGCGCCCGGCGTGCGCTGGAGGAGGCGCGTAAGGAGTGGGTCGCCGCCGACCAGGCCAACCGGGCCGGCCGGCTGGAGGACGCCGCCGAGCACCTCGCCACGGCACGCGCCCAGCTGACCTCGGCCGAACACGAGGGCGATTCACTGGGCGATCGCCTGGCTCGGTTGCGAAAGACCAAGGCCGATCCGGTCGCGGCGGCCAAAGCCACCAGGTTCAAGCTGCGGGATGCCCAGCTGCTGGTGGTCGACCGTGGACTGGTCCCGCAGTGGGGGTCGGTGCTGGACGCCCAAGCTGCCCGCATCGATCGCGCGGCGGCCGAGCTGACCGGCTCGCACCCGGACTACTGGGCGTACCTGCAGGCCCTGCACGCGGTGGAAGCGTTCGTGCGGAACATCGTGGACCGCGTGCGGGCGCAGGCGCGGCCCGCCTAGCTGGCGTCGACGCCCACCGCGGTACGGCGGGTCGAGGGCTCCGTGGCCGGTCGCGAGGGCGCCAACGACACCGCCGAGGGCACCAGTACGAACTCCGCTCCGGTGGCCGGGCGCAGTGCGCCGACGGGCTCGCCGAGGGCCAACTGCACTGCCGCCCACGGCAGGTTCACCCCGGCCAGCGCCGTCTGGTAGAGCCCGCCGGACGGCCGCGTGTTGATCTCGAGCAGGGTCGGACGGCCCTGGAACGACCGGAACTGCACGTTGACCAGGCCGTCGAGGCTGAAGTGTTCCACCATCTCGGCGGCCAGGCCCGGGAGCACCGGGTCTCCGCCGAGTACCCGCTGCCGGCCCACCTTGCTGCGTGGGATCGCCGCCAGCGTGCGCCCACCGGAAGCCAGCACGTCCACGCTCGTCTCCGGACCGTCCAGATAGGGCATCACCAGCAGCGCCGGAACGTCGGTCGCCGCAGCCAGCGCCCGGCGGAACGTCGCGATACCCACCGACGGCCCGACCGGGCCGAGCAGTGACGCCAGCCCCGGTTCGGTCCTGGTCAGGAAGCGCACGCCGTCCGCGCCGACGCCGGCGGTCGGCTTCACGATCAACGGGCGATCGGGCGTCCACCAACCGTCCAGTTCGTCGACTGCCTGGTCGAATTGCGCAGCGGATCGGACGACCCGCCACGGCGGGACCAAGGCACTACCCGGCAGGGCGCGGTAGGTCGCGGCCTTGTCGGCCAGCAGGTCGATCGCCTGGGCGGGCGGGCAGATCAGCGCGGTACCGATCGAGGAGAATTCGTCGGCGCGGTGGGCGATCAGCGACTGCCCGGCCACCGGCAGCAGCACATCGATGTTCCAGCGGAGGCAGGTCTGCAGCATCGCCTCGACGAACCCGGGTTCATCCGGCGACGGCTCCGGTAGACGCTGATCGCAGGCCGTCAGCATCGGCGCTGCGGCATCGACGTGCGAGCCGAACAAACGGACCGGAGTGGAGGACGGGTTGTTCCGCAACATCTCGAGCAGGTGCACTGCGGTCGAGTAGTTCCTGTTCAGCCAGATCCGAACGGGTTCCACCCGAGCTCCCCACCATCACGAATGTTATTTGGACAATGCCTATCTTAACTCTTGATGAACTATTGGCGGCGGCCGCGCGTCGTGCATCTCGACACACTTGCAGCGGTGGTGATAGGCGCTGGGTGACCGGGCGAAAGCGTGAGGGCGCCGTCGGGCGTGAGGCACACTGAGGTCGGACGGCCTGGAACGTGCCAGCTCACCGGCCCTCGGTAGCGCTTGGACCGGTGGGACCACCGGCCAGGTGCGGCGATAGTCCTTCGTTTCTGAGCTTCACCGAATGGGTCGTGTCACAACGTATTTCCCCGTACCACCGATGCCGGCGCGTCAGTTGAACGCCCAACGGAGAGGAAAAGGCTGTGCGTCATTTCGACCACCTGTCCGCCGGGGTCCGGCGGGCCCTGTTCGCGCAACCACCGGGTGAATTCGACAAGAACAGCTCACGAATCGTGTTGGCCAATGCGCTGGGCGCCACCCTCTACGTCCCCGGCATTCGGGACGATCTGGTGCGCGTGATCACCAAGCGGGCCGACGAGGGCGTTCGGTCCATGGTGATCGATCTCGAGGACGCGGTCGCCGACCGTCATGTGGAGCAGGCCGTCGAAAACGTCACCAAAGCGCTGGTCGACCTCTCCGATGCGCCGCAGCAGACGATGCTGTTCGTTCGGGTCCGGACACCCGAGCACATCCGGCAGATCATCGACGGAGCCGGCCCGCACACTGGGGCGCTGACCGGCTTCGTGCTCCCCAAGTTCTCGGCGTCCACCGGTGCCGGCTTCCTCGGTGAGATAGTGGCGGCGTCCGACCGCATCGGTTCCCGGCTGTTCGCCATGCCCGTGCTGGAAACGCCCGACGTGCTGTACCGGGAGTCCCGCGACGAGGCCTTGTCGGCGATCCGCGACCTGCTCGGCCGTTACCGAGACAGCGTGCTGGCGTTACGTTTTGGAGCGACCGACCTGTGCGGTCTGTTCGGGATCCGGCGCGACCGCGATCTGAACATCTATCACGTCGGCGTGGTCGCCGAGTTGATCGCGGAGGTGGTCAATCACCTCGGCCGGGCCGACGGTTCCGGTTACGTCATCACCGGGCCGGTGTGGGAGTACTTCGCCGGCCACGAGCGGATGTTCCGGCCGCAACTGCGGGCCACCCCGTTC
>CAXSEW010000168.1:0-8247 GCA_964236185.1 uncultured Nakamurella sp.
GCTCGCCCGCCTGGCGGCCACGACCGGATCGACCGCGCACCTCGGGATACTGCATGGACCGCAGACGCTGTACCTGCTCAAGGAGCGACCGGCGGGATCGGCCGTTGCCCTGGTCACCGACGTCGGCGTCCGCCTACCATCTGCGCTGACGGCCACCGGGTTGTCGATCCTGGCCGATCTGTCGCTGGGCCAGGTTCGGGCGCTGTTCCCCGACGCGGGCGCGTTCGTCGACCGGACCGGGCGCGGGCCGCGAACCCTCCCGGAGCTGCGGACCCGGTTGGCGGCGGTCCGTCGACAGGGCTGGGCGTTCGAGGACGGCCAGGTCACCGCTGGTGCGGCGTCGGTCGCCGCGGCGGTCTTCGACCACAACGCCATGCCGATCGCCGCCATCGGCATCACCGTGCCGCACCGGTGTGCCGATCCGTCGAGTCGCGTACCGGACTGCACCTTCGACGCGCTGCTGCCGCCGGTCCGGCAGGCAGTCGCAGCGCTCACCGCGGCGATCGGCGGCCGGACGCCGCGGTAGAGCTGACCCGGCTGGTGGCCGCTGCTCGGACGGCCGGTGGGGAAGCCCTGCGCCCGAACGGCCGATGGGACATCTTCTGCGCCCCGGGCGGCCACCGCCAACGCCGCGTCGTCGATCTTCCGAGCACGGGCGAACTCGAGCCCGGTCGTGCCGCCGGCCGAATGCGCCGTCGACCAGCGCGACGGCCGGGGAAGTCAGGGCGATTCAGCTCGGATCGTCCACTTCGTGTCGTCACGACGCACCTCATGGGTTCACGCCGCACCTCAAGAGTTCACGCCGCACCTCGTCGATGCCGACGAGCGAATGCGGAGTGGTCCGAGCAGATGCGGGGTGGTTCGAGCAGGTGCGGGGTGGTTCGAGCAGGTGCGGCGTGGGTCCAACAGGTGCGGCATGGACGCGGCGGCCCAGTGGTGGACGCGCCGGGCACGGTGTTGCTCTGCGTCGAGCCGTGCAGGTGCAATGGGCCGTTCGCAGGTGGTGCCACAGTCCGCGAGGCCTGACCGGTCGAACCTTCCGGTCCCGTTAGGCTGACCGACCATGCAGGTAAGAGAACTCGCCGTCCCCGGAGCCTTCGAATTCACCCCCGTCCAGCACGGCGATGACCGTGGGCTCTTCCTCGAATGGTTCAAGGTCGACTCGCTGCGCGGCGCTGCCGGCCACGAGCTGACGCTGGCGCAGGCCAACATGTCGGTGTCCCGGGCTGGCAGTCTGCGCGGCATCCACTTCGCCGACGTGCCGCCCGGCCAGGCCAAATACGTCACCTGCCCCGCGGGTGCAGTCCTCGACTTCATCGTCGACGTCCGCGTGGGATCGCCCACCTTCGGCGCCGTCGACATGGTGCGGCTGGACACCGTCGACCGACGCGCGGTTTACCTGTCCGAAGGCATCGGCCACGGCTTCCTCGCCCTGGAGGACGGCTCCACACTGAGCTACCTCTGCTCGACCGGCTACGCGCCGGGCCGCGAACACGGCATCAATCCGCTCGACCCCGCGTTGGCCCTCCCGCTCCCCGACGGCACGGACTTCGTGCTGTCCGACAAGGACAGCGCCGCGCCGACGCTGGCCGAGGCGGCCCAGGCCGGCCTGCTGCCGACCTGGGACGCCTGCCGGGAGTTCATCGCCACGCTGTCCGATACGACTTCGCTGTCCACCACCACGGCTTGACCCGCCCCACCAACGGAATGAAGGAGGGCGTGATGCCCGCAAGAATTGCCCTGATCCGGCACGGTCAGACCAGCTGGAGCGCCAGTGGTCAGCACACCTCGACCACCGATCTGGACCTGACCGACTACGGCGTCGAACAGGCGGAGATGATCCCCGGGCTGCTGGCCGGCCTGGAGCTGAAGCCGTCGACGGTGTTCACCAGCCCGCGACTCCGGGCGCGCCACACGGCGGAGCTGGCCGGGATGAAGATCGACGGCGTCCTCGAGGACCTGGCCGAGTGGAACTACGGCGAGTACGAGGGCATCACCAGCAAGCAGATCCATGTCGACCGGCCGGGATGGGCGATCTTCACCGATGGCGCGCCCGGCGGGGAGACCCCGGAACAGGTCACCGCGCGGGCCGACCGGGTGCTCGCCCGAGCCACCGAGGCCCTGGCCGACGGTGATGTCGCGCTGGTCTGCCACGGGCACATGTCACGTGTGCTGGCCGTCCGCTGGATCGGTCTGCCAATTGCGTCGGGCGGCGTGCTGCTGATGGATGCGGCCGCCATCACCGTGCTCGGGACCTATCACGACAAGCCCTGCATCGAACACGCCAACGTGGTGCCGTTCCGCAACGGGCCGATGGCGTTCACCGGTGCCTGATGCTCGCATCCGCCCGGCCACCGACGCCGACGTCGAGGCTGTCGTCGGCCTGGTCTACGAATTGGCCGAGTATGAACGTCTGGCCGAGGAATGCCATTTGACCGCTGATCTGCTGCGGGCTGCGCTGTTCGGCGAACACCCGGCGGTCTTCGGTCACGTTGCGGAAGCCGACGGCGCGGTGGTCGGCTACACCCTGCACTTCCTGAACTTCTCCACCTGGGAGGGTGTCCACGGGATCTACCTCGAGGACCTCTACGTCCAGCCGGCCCACCGGGGTTCGGGGCTGGGCAGGGCGCTGCTGCGCAACCTCGCCGAGATCGCCGTGCGGCGCGGGTACGCCCGCGTCGAGTGGTCGGTGCTGGACTGGAACGCACCGTCCATCGCGTTCTACGAGGCGATCGGCGCGGTCGGCATGAAGGGCTGGACCACCTTCCGGCTCACCGGGGCGGCTCTGGCGCGAACAGGTTGGGAAAGCGGCTGATCCACTCGTTGGCCGGCTTGGTCAGCAACAGGCCGCCGGTCACCGCAGCGAGCAGGAACAGTGCGACTCCCCAGGCGGGTCGGCCACTGGGCACGGCCAGGTAGTACCCCACCGCGGCCATCACGACCTGCACGACGATTGTCGGGCTGCGACCCCAGCGGCGCCCGCTGATCAAGGTCAAGCCGCAGGCCACCATCGCCGCGGCGCACACCACGAAGAAGGCGGCCTGGGCGAGCAACTGACCGGTCGCGGCCGCGTTGCGGAATCCCGACACGATGATGAGCACCGCCAGTACCACGACTCCGGCGGCCTCCACGCAAATCAGCACGCCCGCCGCCTGCACGGGCCGGGGCGCGGGAATGATGGTCGGGCCCGGACCGGCTGCTGACGTCACGATGCGACAGTACCGCCGGGCGGCGACGGGACCGCGGTGCTAGCCTGTCCGCTCGCCCCGGTCGGTACCGCCGACCTCGGGGACGGCCGTAGGCTGCCGGACGATGCGCGCCATGATGATCGTCAATCCGCACGCGACCGCGACGACCGAGCGCCGGCGCGATCTGCTGGCTCACGCACTGGCCGCCGAGGTGCGATTGGTCGTTGCGCAGACGACCGGCCGCGGGCACGCGGCGGAGTTGGCGGCGAAGGCGGTCGCCGGAGGCGCCGAGCTGATCGTGGCGCACGGCGGCGACGGGACCGTGAACGAGGTGGTCAACGGCATCATGACGGCCGACGCGGTCGGACCGACCCCGATGCTGGCGGTGGTACCCGGCGGCTCGACCAACGTCTTCGCCCGGGCGATGGGCATGGACACCGATCCGGTGCTGGCCACCGAGCAGATTCTGGAGGCGCTGATCGTCCGGCAGATGCCGAGGACGATCTCGCTGGGCATGGTCGACGGTCGTTATTTCACCTTCAACGCCGGCATCGGCTTCGACGCGGAGGTCGTCAAGGCGGTAGAGGACACCCGCGCGACCGGCCGGACGATCTCGAACATCCTGCACGTCCGCAAGGCGGTGTCGCAGTACCTGCGACCCGGCCGTCGCTCCGCCCGGCTCACGCTGGGCCTGGACGGTGCTCCTGACCGCACCGGGGTGCACCTTGTCTTCGTGTCGAACGTCGACCCGTGGAGCTACTTCGAGTCGCGACCGATCAGGACCAATCCCGGCACCACGTCCGACAGCGGGCTGGGGGTCTTCGCCATGACCAGCATGCGGCCCTGGAGCGTCGCCCGGGTGGTGAGCCAGCTACTGCGCAGCGACATCGATCCGAAGTCCCGCGCGCTGCTTCGGAACGACGACGTCAAATCTGTCGTCGTCACCTCGTCCCACCCGGTCGGGGTACAGGTCGACGGTGATTATCTGGGTCTGCGGGACAGTGCGACCTTTACATCGGTGCCAGCCGCACTTCGCGTACTGACCGGGGTCCCGACCCGGCTACGGCAGGACACCATCGGGTAGTGGTCACCGATAGTGCTCGTCTGAATCGTTCCGAACAGCCATCATGATGAACGGACGCGATCGCCGAGACCGGAACGTGAGGTGTGTAACCTCGCCGACATCAACCCTTGACATCCCCGTGTCACATGAAACTATTGATGATGCGGGTCGGTGAGCTTCTACCACCGATCACCTGATTGCCAAAATCGCGTTCGGGAACCGAATCACTCGATGGTTCGTTTGCACTGCTGACAACCTTTGCGACAAGTACCCGGACTCGGGTGTAGCGAGACGTTCGGTAGTAAGAAGATCAACCGGCGGCGCCGATGCGGGCCGCCATGACGAAGGAGTGGTCACAAGATGGACTGGCGCCACCGCGCAATCTGCCGCGACGAGGATCCGGAACTTTTCTTCCCGGTCGGGAACTCCGGACCAGCGCTGCTGCAAATTGCCGAAGCCAAGGCCGTCTGCCAGCGTTGCCCGGTCACCAGCGAGTGCTTGACCTGGGCTCTCGAAACCGGACAGGACGCCGGAGTCTGGGGCGCCATGAGCGAGGACGAGCGCCGCGCGCTCAAGCGTCGTCGCGCTCGTGCCCGGGCCCGCAGCCTGTAGCTCGCGCAACCAGCACGGCCTTCCGCCCCGGCACCGATGGTGCCGGGGCGGTCTGCGCTTCGTCGGTCCACTGCTGGCGGGAATGATCGCCGGCCGGCGGTCGCTGCAACCAGACATGAGCCTTCTCTTCGAGCCGATGACCCTGCGCGGCGTCACCTTTCCGAACCGGATCTTCCTGGCACCAATGTGTCAGTACAGCTGCGACCTCCAGGATGGGGTGCCGACCGACTGGCATCTGGTCCATCTGGGTTCGCATGCCATCGGCGGGTTCGGGTTGATCATCACCGAAGCCAGTGCCGTCAATCCGGCCGGGCGGATCTCGCCGCAGGACACCGGGATCTGGAACTTCGAGCAGCAACAGCAGTGGCTCCGGATCAATGACTTCCTGCACGCCCAGGGCTCGGCGACCGGCATCCAGCTGGCGCACGCCGGCCGCAAGGCGTCGACCTACGCACCCTTTGGCGGGTCGTCCGGATCTGTGCCTCTCGACCTGGGCGGATGGGACACCGTCGGCCCGTCGGCCGAAGCCTTCGACGGTTACCGCGCTCCGCGGAAGCTGACCGTGCCCGAGATCGCCGCCATCGTCGAGGACTTCCGGGCCGCCTCGGTGCGGTCCGACGCGGCGGACTTCGACGTCGTGGAGATCCATGCGGCGCACGGCTACCTGCTGCACCAATTCCTCTCACCGCTGTCCAACCATCGCACCGACGGCTACGGCGGGGACTTCGACGGCCGCACCCGACTGCTGCGCGAGGTGGTCATCGCCGTGCGATCCGGGTGGCCGGCCTCGAAGCCGCTGTTCGTTCGGTTCTCCGGCACCGATTGGACCGAGAACGGCTGGTCGCTCGACGACACCATCCGGGCATCCGCGATGGTGGCTGAGCTCGGTGCCGATCTGATCGACGTGTCCAGCGGCGGCAACATGCCCAAGGCCGACATCCCGATCGGACCGGGTTACCAGGTGCCGCTCGCCAGCGGCGTCAAGCAGGCCACCGGCCTGCCGGTGGGCGCGGTCGGCCTGATCACCGATCCGGTCCAGGCCGAGCAGATCCTGTCCGACGGAGCGGCCGACGCCGTGCTGCTGGCCCGGGCCGGCCTGCGCGAGCCGGGCTGGCCGCAGCGGGCGGCCCATGAATTGGGGCTGCCTACGGCCAAGGCCCCCTACCGCCCGCAGTACGAGCGCGGCGCCTGGCGCTGAAGTCACTAATACGTCGCCAACGGCCTGCCCAAGAGCCGGCGGAGCGGCTTCCAGGTGCGCCGAATGCAAGGCGGAGTCCGCAGGCGATACCGGGGTTGTATCGCCAAGGGCGACAACGCCGCAGGCGGGGTAGCTGGGAGACGCCTACGTGCGGCCCCGGAGCGGAATGCGGATCAGCACCTCCGTACCGGGTGCATCGTCCCGACGTCGCATGCCGATCGAGCCGAGCAACTCGGCGTCGACCAGGGTGCGGACGATCTGCAGACCCAGACCGCTGCCCTTCTCCAGGGAGAAACCGGTCGGCAACCCGACACCGTCGTCGACCACCCGGATGTCCAGACTCCGGGCGGTCCGCTCGACACCGATGACCACTTCGGCGTCCTGTCGCGGCACCCGGTAGCCGTGCTCGAGCGCGTTCTGCACCACCTCGGCCAGCACCATCACCAGCGGCGTTGCCAGGTCGGCGCCGACGACGCCGAAGCTGCCGATGCGCCGCACCTTGGCCCTGGTCTCTGCGGAGGCCACCTCGGCCACCATCGGCACCAGCTTGTCGACGATCTGGTCCAGGTCGACACGGTCGTCCGGCGAGAGTGACAGCGTGTCGTGCACCAGGGCGATCGAGGACACCCGGCGGACCGACTCGGCCAGCGCATGCCGGACGGCGCCGTCCTTGGACCGGCGCGCCTGCAGCCGCAGCAGCGCGGCCACCGTCTGCAGATTGTTCTTCACCCGGTGGTGGATCTCCCGAATGGTGGCGTCCTTGCTGAGCAGCGCCCGGTCCCTGCGCCGCACCTCGGTGACGTCGCGCACCAGCACCAGCGCCCCGGAGGCGCGCCCGCGCGGGCGCAGCGGCAGCGCGCGGAACAGCACCGTCGCGGCGCGTACCTCGACCTCCATTCGCAGGCTGCTCCGGCCCTGCACCGCGCCGGTGATCCGGGCGGCCAGCTCGGCGGCGTCGAAGGGGTCGGCGATCAGCTTGCGGGTGAGCGCGGCCAGGTCGGCGCCGATGACCGAGCCGGTCAGGTTCATCCGGTGGTAGGCGGACACGGCGTTCGGGCTGACGTAGACGACGCAGCCGTCCGCGTCCAACCGGAGCAGGCCGTCACCGGCCCGCGGCCCGGTGTGCATCTCGCCGCTCTGTTCCGCCGGCGGGAAGGCGCCATCGGTGACCATCCGGAACAGATCCTCGCCGGCGTCGATGTAGGCGGTCTCCATCAGACTGCCGTCGCGGCCGACCAGCCGCGGGGTGTCGCGGCTGATCAGCCCGACGATCCGGTCGAGATGCCGGACCGGCACCACCTCCCGGCGGTGCGTCGGGCTGCGCGGACTGCGGGCCGGCGCAATCGGAACGCCATCGACGTCCAATTCGCCGAGCTCGGTGTCGGACACGATCTCGGCCCGCTGCCAGGCTCGACGGAGCAGTTCGACCTCGCCGCCCGGAGCGTGCGCCATCACCATGTCGTCCAGGTGCGCCGTGGTGCCGGTGGTGGGCCGGACCTGTGACACGCAGATCCAGTCGACGCCGGGGTCGGCGTTGATGGTGCTCACAGTCACGTCGCCGTCGACGGCCGGCTCACCGGGAACCGGGATCCGGTCGGTGCCCGCGTGCTCGAGACCCCGGTCGGGAACCTCGTTCGGCACCCACAGCAGCAGGTCGGAGAACGACAGGTCGGCCAGCAGCTGCCATTCCGAGACGAGGCCCTGCAGGTGAGCAACCGCTGAGCCGGGGAGGGTGCTGTGCTCGGCGAGTAGATCGGAGAGAGTGCTCAGGAGATCACGAAATTTCTGCGATCAGATCGCCCTCCTGGACGACCTGCCCTTCAGCGACACCGAGTTTGGAGACCGTGCCGTCCACCTCGGCGATGACCGGGATCTCCATCTTCATGGACTCCAGAATGACCAGGGTGTCGCCGTCGGCGACCGAGTCACCCTTGGCGACAAGAATCTTCCAGACGTTGGCGACCATCTCGGCACGCACTTCTTCCGCCATCGGCGTTCCTTCCAGTGACACATTCGGCACATCAGGTGTCCGACGACGCCGGTGGCATCGGTGCGGGCGATCGGCAGGACGGACCGTCATCCTTTCATGCCGCGGCGGTGCGGCTGGGGGGTTGGGCAGCGCGACTGGCAGTAGGAAGGCGGCCGACGTGGCAAAATGGGGGTCAGCGTCGCACCGTCCGCGGTCG
>CAXSEW010000169.1:0-8234 GCA_964236185.1 uncultured Nakamurella sp.
TATGACGTTGCCCTCGTTTGACGTCTGTGCGTCCGGGCACCCCTGCTCGCGGTCGCAGGCGCGACACGGATCGCCGCTAAGGTGCCGGTGACGCTGGCGCCGGCCGATCGTCACCCCTAGCCCGAACGGATCCTCGATGCGCGATTTCCTGTGCCCGCACTGCGGTCAGCGGTTGGCCTTCGAGAATTCGCTGTGCCTGAACTGCGGCAGCATCCTGGGTTTCGACCTCGACGCCCGCGACTTCGTGGTGGTCGGCATCGACGGCATGACCACCGAGTCGGCGCCGCGGACGCAGTGCGCGAACCTGAACCTGGCGGCATGCAACTGGCTGGCGCCGGCCGCCGGACAGTACTGCCGGTCGTGCACGCTGACCCGGACCCGGCCGGCCGACCAGGACCTGGTCGGCCTCCCCGAGTTCGCCGCCGCCGAGGCCGCCAAGCGCCGTCTGGTGATGGAGCTGTCCGAGCTGGGTCTGCCGATCACCGCTCGGCTGCAGGACCCGGAAGCCGGGCTGTGCTTCGACCTGTTGTCCAGCGAGCACCAACAGGTGATGACCGGACATGACAACGGTGTCATCACACTGGATCTCGCCGAGAGCGATGACGTGCACCGGGAGCAGCTGCGGGTGTCCATGGACGAGCCGTACCGCACGCTGCTGGGGCATTTCCGGCACGAGATCGGACACTACTACTTCACCGTGCTGGCGGAGCAGGGCCCGGCGCGCGCCCAGTTCGAGCAATTGTTCGGCGACCCGGATCTGGACTACCAGCAGGCGCTGGACCGTCACTACTCGCAGGGTGCACCACACGGCTGGCGCGACGACTACGTCTCGTCCTACGCCACCATGCACCCGGCCGAGGACTGGGCCGAGACGTTCGCGCACTACCTGCACATCCGCGACACCATCGACACCGCAGCGGCTTTCAGCTTCGCGCCGGCCGGCGCGACGCTGGACCGGCCGCTCGCCGGGGACACCGGCTTCGACCACATCATCGAGTTGTGGCTCCCGCTGTCCTGGTCTCTCAACATGGTCAACCGGTCGATGGGCCACGGGGACCTGTACCCGTTCGTGCTGCAGCCCGCAGTGCTGCAGAAGATGCGGCTGGTGCACCACCTGGTCGCCGCGGCCTGAATCGCCCGGCCTGACCCGAAGCACCCTGGACGCCCCGACCTGGACGCGGCGTCGAAACGCGTCCGCGGACGCGTTTTTCGGCCCGTCCCATCGGACGGTAGCCTCGCGTCGTGACCGACCTCGAGCCCAGCCTGTTCGACGGCGGGATCACCACGGCCGGTCGGACTGACGCAGCCGGGTCCGCAGGTATCGACGCGGCCACCGGGGTACACCGATCCGACCGGGTGGACATGCACGCGCCGCTCGCGGTCCGGATGCGGCCCCGGACGCTCGACGAGGTGGTCGGCCAACGGCACCTCCTCGGACCGGGTGCGCCGCTGCGCCGGCTGGTCGAGGGCGGGTCACCGTCGTCGATGCTGCTCTACGGGCCGCCCGGTACCGGCAAGACCACGCTGGCCACGCTCGTCGCGAACTCGACCGGCCGGCAGTTCGCGCAGCTCTCGGCGCTGTCCGCCGGCGTCAAGGAGGTCCGCGCCGTCATCAGCGAAGCCGCGGCGGCGCTGCGCCGCACCGGCGAGCAGACGGTGCTGTTCATCGACGAGGTGCACCGGTTCTCCAAGACCCAGCAGGACTCGCTGCTCGGTGCGGTGGAGAACCGCACCGTCATCCTGATCGCGGCCACCACCGAGAACCCGTTCTTCTCCATCGTCTCGCCGCTGCTGTCCCGGTCGCTGGTCCTGCAGCTGCAGCCGCTGACCGAGGACGACATCGGGGATCTGATCGACCGCGCGGTGACCGATGACCGCGGCCTGGCCGGCGCGATCGCCCTCGATCCCGACGCCAGGGCCCATCTGCTGGCCCTCGCCGGCGGCGACGCCCGGCGGGCGTTGACCGCGCTGGAGGCGGCCGCGGACTCCGTTAAAGCCGACGGCGGCATCAACGCCCGGGTCATCGATCTCGCGGCGGTGGAACGCGCCGTCAACCGGGCGGCGGTGCGCTACGACCGCGACGGCGACCAGCACTACGACGTCACCAGCGCGTTCATCAAGTCGATCCGGGGCAGCGACGTCGACGCCGCGCTGCACTACCTGGCCCGGATGATCGAGGCCGGCGAGGATCCCCGGTTCATCGCCCGGCGGTTGATGATCCATGCCTCCGAGGACATCGGCATGGCCGACCCGACCGCCCTGCCGCTGTGCGTCGCGGCGGCGTCGGTGGTCCAGTTGGTGGGCCTGCCGGAGGCCCGGATAGCGTTGGCGCAGGCCACCATTCACCTGGCCACCGCGGCCAAGTCCAACTCGGTGATCCGGGCGATCGACGCGGCCATGACCGACGTGCGGTCCGGGAGGATCGGCTCAGTGCCGCCGCCGCTGCGGGACGGGCACTACCCGGGAGCGGCGAAGCTGGGCAACGCGCAGCGCTACGTCTATCCCCCGGACGTCCCCGGAGGCGTTGCGCAGCAACAGTATCCGCCGGACGAGCTGGTGGGCCGCGACTACTACACGCCGGCCGGGCGAGGCGCCGAACGCGCCATCGCAGAGCGACTGCCGGTGCTGCGCGCAGCGATCCGGGGCACCGCGGCCGCCGGAGACGGGAACGACAACAACGAGTCGAGTGAGGTCGGACGACGATGACAACGGCTACAGCTATCCAGGTGGCGGCCGCCGGCGGCCCAGAAGTGCTGGTGCCGACCTCGGTCCAGATCCCGCCGCCCGGTCCCGGCGAGGCGCTGCTCGAGGTGACGGCCGCCGGCGTCAATTTCATCGACATCTACCGGCGCAGCGGCGTCTACCCGATGAACTACCCCTATGTACCGGGCACCGAGGGCGCCGGCCGGGTGCTGGCCATCGGTGACGGAGTCGCCGCGGTTGCTGTGGGGGATCGGGTGGCCTGGTCGGATGTGCAGCACTCCTACGCCTCGGTGACGGTCGGTCCGGTCGATCGGCTGATCCCGGTACCCGACGGCGTCGACGACCAGCAGGCAGCGGCGCTGCCGCTGCAGGGCCTGACCGCCCACTACCTGGCCACCGCGTCCTATCCCGTCGCGCCGGGCGACACCGTTCTGGTGCACGCCGGCGCCGGTGGGGTGGGGCTGCTGCTCACCCAGATCGCCCGGATCCTCGGTGCCCGGGTGATCACCACGGTGTCCACCGATGACAAGGCGGCGCTGTCCCGGACGGCCGGCGCCGACGAGGTGCTGGTCGGCTATGCGGGTTTTCCGGAGCGGGTCCGCGAACTCACCGACGGCGCGGGCGTGCAGGCCGTCTACGACGGCGTCGGCCTCGACACCTTCGACGGATCGTTGGAATGCCTCGCCCGCCGGGGGACTCTGGTGCTGTTCGGCGGGTCGAGCGGTCAGGTGCCGCCCTTCGATCCGCAGCGGCTGAACCGGGGTGGGTCGCTCAGCCTGACCCGGCCCACGCTGGTCGACTTCGTCGTCACCCGGCAGGAGCTGCTCGGCCGGGCGGACGAGCTGTTCGGCTGGGTGGCCGACGGCCGCCTGCAGGTGCGGGTCGGCGGAAGCTACCCGCTGGCCGACGCCGGCCGGGCGCACGAGGACCTGGCCGGGCGGCGGACCACCGGGAAGTTGCTGCTGCTGCCCTGAGCCCCCATCAGGTCGTCGGGCAGGTCGTTCCGACGTAGGGCTTGGCGCAGAAGCTGGACGACCACGACGCCTTCGCGCCGGCATCACCGATCCGGTACACCTGCACGGTGGCGACCGCGCCGATCACCACCGCCAGCACACCGACCGCGACCCGGGCGCCGACCGAGCTCAGCGCAGCCGCAGCACCGGGACGGCCGGCGAGCACCGGCAGTCCCCAGGCGAGCGCGCCGAGCAGGAACACCCCGATCGCCCACGGCAGCAGTTCGTCACCCAACTCGGCATGCCGGACGATCAGCGGGTTGGTGAAGCCCTGGTAGACCCGGGCCTGCAGCCACTCCCCGGCGTTCGTGGTGATCGGCACCATGATCAACGCACCCAGGGCGACGATCGGCGTGACGATGCCCAGTCGGCGGCGGGCCGCCGGCCACACGGCCGACAGCACGGTCAGCAGGGCGGCGAGTGGGATACCGATGACGACGAGGTGGATGAGCAGGATGTGTGCGGGCAATCCATTGATCTCTGTCATGCCGATAGCTTGGTTCACGGAGGTTCAATCGACGTGAAGGTCGCAAAGGTTCAACGGTCGGTGTCGAAGCGGTGGCGTCCGACCCTCGGGCCGAGCCGCACCTGGCGTCAACTCGAGGGACCGGGAAGTCGATAGGAGCGGTCGGGTGGTCCGGGTACGCTGGCACAGCATCTCCCCCGACCACCAGAAGGGACATCGGCGTCCGTGAAGCGAATGTTCTACTTCTCGGCCGGCGTCGCCCTCGGCGCCATGGCGACCAGGCGCACCCGCCGGGCCAAGGAAGCTGCCCGGGCGGCGATGGCTGCGAAACTGACGCCGTCCGCGATTGCCGCCGACGTCGCCGACGCCATTGCCGAGTTGGGCAACGCGGTCGGATCCTTCACCGCCGACCTCCGCCAGGGTGCCGCCAACCGCCGCGGCGCCTACCGTCCGATGATCGACGGCGGCACCGGTGCAGTGGCGATGCTGGCGCCGGACCAGTTGGGAGCAGGGCCGTACGCGGTACCGGCTGCGCCGGTGCTGGCTGCCGCCGTCACCGTTCCCGCCGCCGCCGACCACCCGGCACCGGGCCGGGCCCGGGACGCGGCTGCCGATGCCGAACCGGCAGCAGGTCACAGTCGCCGCTCGGCCTGATCGCCGTCCTCCCGCCGATCACACCCGCAGCATCGGTGGCTCCGCCGCATCACCGGTCGGCAGCTGAGCTGCCGCGGTTCCATCGCCCGATTTGGCCTCCACCACGAGAAGGACACCTTGCAGACCCACGAGATCCGTCGCCGCTTCCTGGATCACTTCGAGCGGACGGGGCACACCTACGTGCGCTCCGCCTCGCTGGTGTCGGAGGACCCGACGCTGCTGTTCACCGTGGCCGGCATGCAGCAGTTCAAGCCGTACTTCCTGGGACAGACCACGCCGCCGTTCCCGCGGGCGACCAGCGTGCAGAAGTGCGTCCGCACGCTGGACATCGACAACGTCGGCATCACCACCCGGCACAACACCTTCTTCCAGATGGCCGGTAACTTCTCCTTCGGCGACTACTTCAAGGCCGGCGCCATCGAATACGCCTGGGATCTGGTCACCTCGTCGCAGGACGACGGCGGGTACGGCTTCGAGCCGGAGCGGCTGTGGATCACCGTCTACGAGACCGATGACGAGGCGTACCGGCTCTGGCAGGCGATCGCCGGCGTTCCGCCCGAGCGCATCCAGCGGCTCGGCATGGTCGACAACTTCTGGTCGATGGGCACGCCCGGCCCGTGTGGCCCGGACTCGGAGATCTTCTACGACCGCGGCCCCGCGTACGGCGCGGACGGCGGACCGTCGGCGTCCGACAGCCGCTACATCGAGATCTGGAACCTCGTCTTCATGCAGGAGCAGCGCGGCGAGTCCGACGCGTCCGGCAACTTCGAGGTCCTCGGCCCGCTGCCGCAGCTCAACATCGACACCGGCATGGGCATCGAGCGGGTGGCGTTCCTGCTCCAAGGGGTGGACAACGTCTACGAGACGGACCTCTGCCGACCGATCATCACGGCCATGGAGCAGGCGGCAGGCGTCACCTACGGCAATCCGCTGCGCCCCGACGGCAGCGCCGACATCATCGACGTCCGGATGCGCGTCATCGCCGACCACAGCCGGTCCGCGGTCATGCTGATCTCCGACGGCGTCACCCCGGGCAACGAGGGCGGCGGCTACGTGCTGCGCCGGCTGATCCGTCGGGCGGTCCGCTCCGCGCGCCTGCTGGGCGTCACCGAGCCGGTGATGGCCCGACTGGTGCGGGTGGTCGCCGACCTGATGAGCCCGTCCTACCCCGAGATCGCCG
Organism: uncultured Nakamurella sp.; assembly: GCA_964236185.1. GTDB lineage: Bacteria > Actinomycetota > Actinomycetes > Mycobacteriales > Nakamurellaceae > Nakamurella. The sequence goes on from CAXSEW010000169.1 coordinate 6,017, forward strand.
ACGACTACGCCCGGATCGAACGGGTCGTGGTGACCGAGGAGAACGCGTTCCTCAAGACGATCGCGTCGGGCTCCAAGCTGTTCGAGACGGCGGCGCAGGAGACCAGGTCCTCGGGCCGGACTCAGGTGCCCGGGTCGACGGCGTTCCTGCTGCACGACACCCAGGGCTTCCCGCTGGACCTCACGCTGGAGATGGCCACCGAGGCCGGACTCACCGTCGACACCGCGGAGTTCGACGCGCTGATGCAGGAGCAGCGCAGCCGGGCGCGGGCCGATGCGATGGCGCGCAAGGGCGGCCTCAACGACCTGGGCGTCTACCGGCAGATGCTGGAAGTCGGGCCGACCGAGTTCACCGGGTACACCGAACTCGCCTCCGAGGGCACCGTGCGCGGCCTGATCGCCCGCGGCGAACGGGTGCGCTCGGCCGGCGAGGGCCAGACCGTCGAACTGGTGCTGGACCGGACTCCGCTCTACGCCGAGTCGGGCGGCCAGGAGTCGGACGCCGGGTCCATCGTGGCGGACGGCTTCACCGCCGAGGTGCTCGACGTGCAGAAGGTCGACCGGAAGCTCTGGGTGCACAAGATCAGGGTGGTCAGCGGCGAGGTGGCCGACGGCATGTCGGTGCTGGCCAGGGTCGACCCGGAGTGGCGGCTCGGCGCGCGGCAGGCGCACAGCGGCACCCATGTGGTGCACGCCGCGCTGCGGCAGGTGCTCGGCCCGGAGGCGCTGCAGGCGGGCAGCTACAACAAGCCCGGCTACCTGCGGCTGGACTTCTCCTGGTCGGCCGGGCTGTCGCCGGAGACCCGGAGCGAGATCGAAGAGGTGTCCAACCGGGCCGTCCGCAGCGATCTGGGCGTGCGGGTGCTGTACGGCTCGAAGGAGGAGGCGGCCGCGATGGGCGCGCTGGCGCTGTTCGGCGAGACCTACGACGAGACGGTCCGGATCGTCGAGATCGGCGGACCGTGGTCGGTGGAGCTGTGCGGTGGCACCCACGTCGAGCACTCCAGCCAGATCGGGCCGATCGCGCTCACCTCCGAGTCGTCGATCGGGTCGGGGGTGCGCCGGGTGGAGGCCGCGGTAGGCATCGAGGCGTTCCACCTGCTGGCCGGTGAACGCAGCCTGCTGGCCGCGGTCGCGGGATCGCTCAAGGTGCCGCCGGCCGAGGTTCCGGCGCGGATCGAGACGCTGGTGGAACGGCTGCGCTCGGCCGAGAAGGAACTGGACAAGTACCGCGCGGCAGCCGCTCTCGCCTCGGCCGGGACCCTCGCCGAGGGTGCCGAGCAGGTCGGCGACGTCGCCCTGGTGGCGACCGAGGTGCCGGCTGGCACCACCGCGGCGGACCTGCGCACGCTGGCCATGGACGTCCGCGGGCGGCTGACCGGCCGACCGGCGGTGGTGGCGCTGTTCGCGCCCAGCGGCGACGCGGTGTCGTTCGTGGTCGCGCTGACCCCGGAGGCCGTTTCCGGTCGCGGTCTCGAGGCCGGGGAGCTGGTCAAGGAGTTCCTGCCGGTGCTCGGCGGGCGCGGTGGCGGACGGCCCGACATGGCGCAGGGCGGCGGCACCAACGCAGCCGGCGTGCCCGACGCGATCGCCGCGGTGAAGGGCGCTCTGGCCGGCGCCCGGTCGTGAATGTGCACAGGGGTGTACGGCTGGGTGTCGACGTCGGTACGGTGCGGGTAGGCGTCGCACGGAGCGACCCGGCGGGCATCCTGGCCACCCCGGTGGCCACCCTGGCCCGCGACGCCGCGCGCAGATCGGACCTGGACGCGCTCCGGGACCTGGTGCTGGAACTGGACGTGGTGGAGGTGGTGGTGGGCCTGCCCCGGACGCTGAGCGGTGCGGTCGGGCCGGCTGCCACCGCCGCGAAGGTCTACGGCGATCTGCTCGCTGCCCGGGTCGACCCGGTTCCGGTGGTGTACGTCGACGAGCGGCTGACCAGCGTGACGGCCAACCGGGTGCTGGCCGAGCGCGGCATCCGGGAGAAGCAGCGGCGGGCCGTCGTCGACCAGGCCGCCGCGGTGGCGATCCTGCAGATCCGGCTGGACCAGCTCGCGGCTGGGCGGAGCTGAGAGATGAACGACCAACTCGGCCTGTTCGACCGACGCGACGACGAGACCGGCGAACTGGACCTGACCGAACTGCGGGCGGCGCTCGCCCGGACCGCCGCGGCGGAACCGGCGCCGGCGCCGGCGGAGCCGCGACCGCGGCGGACCGCACCG
>CAXSEW010000170.1:0-8226 GCA_964236185.1 uncultured Nakamurella sp.
GTTCAGGAGAAGAAGTTGAAGCGCTCGAAGGCATACAAGACCGCAGCAGAACTGGTCGACCGCGAGAACCTGTACAGCCCGCTCGAGGCGGCCGCTCTGGCCCAGAAGACCTCGGCCACCAAGATGGACAGCACTGTGGAGGTTGCCCTCCTGCTGGGTGTCGATCCCCGCAAGGCTGACCAGATGGTCCGCGGCACGGTCAACCTGCCGCACGGCACCGGCAAGACCGCCCGCGTCGTGGTCTTCGCCGTCGGTGACAAGGCCGCCGAGGCCGAGGCTGCCGGAGCCGACGTCGTCGGCAGCGACGACCTGATCGCCCGTATCCAGGGCGGCTGGACGGACTTCGACGCCGCCATCGCCACCCCCGACCAGATGGCCAAGGTCGGTCGTATCGCACGCGTGCTGGGGCCGCGTGGTCTGATGCCCAACCCGAAGACCGGCACGGTGACCGCCGACGTCGCGAAGGCCGTCACCGAGATCAAGGGCGGAAAGATCAACTTTCGCGTCGACAAGGCCGCCAACCTCCACCTGGTCATCGGCAAGGTGTCGTTCCCGACCGAGAAACTGGTCGAGAACTACGCCGCGGCGTTGGACGAGGTGCTGCGGTCGAAGCCGTCAGCGGCCAAGGGCAAGTACGTGAAGAAGGTTTTCTTCTCCACCACCATGGGCCCCGGTATCCCGGTCGACCCGGCGAAGACCCGCAACCTGATGGAGAACGAAGAGGTCTGACCACCACCAGCAGGTCGTCATCGCCCAGTGCCCCGCTCTCGTGCAGAGCGGGGCACTCGGCGTTCCGAGGGTCGGTTGCCCGCCTCTGTGCGCATCGCCAGGCCAGGTCGGAATCCGCGGACACGGACCGGAGCCTTGGTGGCATGCTGTCGACAGCGTCGGCGTGGCCGGCGTGGGGCGCGGTGCCCCGAAGATCAGGGGGACTCAGATGCGACGAGCCGGTTCTGGCACAGCGGGTGGCTTCGGTGGGCGGATTCGGCCGGGAGTACTGGCATCGACCGGTGCGGCCATCGCCCTGTTCATCACCGGGTGCGCGACGCAGGTAGCCGGAAATGCCGTGGCCCCGACTTCGATCTCCCGGTCCAGCGCCGCGCCGACGGTCGCCAGCATGCCGTCCGGCTCACCGACCGAGACACCGGCGCCGTCCAGCTCCGATGAGACGTCGAGCCCGACGGAGGCGTCGACCGACCAGACGACGTCCGACGGAACGTCGACCCCGGACGGGACGACGACATCGGACGGAACCTCTACCTCTGACGAGACATCGAGTCAGCCGTCGAGCGAGTCCTCGACCGGGGAGACCGGCGCCCCGAGCGGCACCATCGACCCGGCCGCCTTTGCCGCGAAGCTCAAGGCAGCCAACGCCACGGTGAAGAGCCTGAAGGGTTCGATCGTCGTGGTTGCCGGGCCGGTCAAGGTGTCCGGATCGTTCGGCGAAACGCTCTCCGGTGGACAGGTCAATGCACTGGACATGTCCATGTTCGTCTCCGAGGGGTCCAAGGACATCCCCATCCGGATGCTCATCGTCGACGGCAAGGTCTACCTCGGCGGCACCAGCATCCTCCAGTCGCTGGATGCGGGCACGAAGAAGTGGGCGTTGGCCAGCAAGACCTCGACGAACGCGACGTTGCGCAATCTGGCTGACCAACTGGACGGTTACCTCACCACGGCGAGCGCCAATCAGTACGAGCAGTACGCGGCCGCGGCCAAGTCCATCGTCGACGCCGGAGCGGTGTCGGTGGGCGGGGTCAGCGCTCACCGGTACAACGTCACGGTGGATGTGGCAGCGCTGGCGAAGTCCTCGACAGGGTCGGCCAAGACCTCGATGGAGGCGCTGGCGAATGCCGGCGTGGCGAGCCTGCCCACGACTCTGTGGTTGGACAAGTCCAACCGGGTGGTGCAGTCCGGCTCCACGGTGAAGGTCAGTGGCGTCACCACCACCACGACGTTCAAGGTGACCGGCTACAACGTCCCGGTCACCGTCAAGGCGCCGGCCCCGGCCGACGTGTTCACCGGCTGATTTGCCCGGTTGCCGCGCGCCGGCGTACCGTTAGGCCCAGTTCCACCGAAGACCGTAGGTTTCTGCGCGCCGCAAGGGGTGCAGGCGAAGGTCCGCTACTTGCGGATGCCCACGTAGGAGGACGAGGTCGAGATCGCGGCAGTGTGCCGTTTCCACGCCCCGTGCCCTGCGGCCGGGGCGTTCTGCTTGTCTTGGGCCGGGCACTCCTGCTCGTCGTTCGGTGGAACGCCACATCCACGAACGATGAACGAGGAAGGAGGCGAGGATGGCAAAGCCCACCAAGGTGGCCACAGTCGCAGAGATCGCGGACAACTTCCGCAACTCATCCGCCGCGGTGATCACCGAATACCGCGGCCTGACGATGTCGCAGCTGACGACGCTCCGCAAGAACCTGGGCGGCGACACCGCCTACACCGTCGCCAAGAACACGCTGGTCAAGCGGGCAGCCGCCGATGCCGGCGTGGAAGGGCTGGACGGTCTGTTCACCGGCCCGACCGCAGTTGCCTTCATCAGCGGCGAGCCGGTCGATGCCGCGAAGGTGCTTCGCGACTTCTCCAAGGCCAACCCGCTGCTGGTGATCAAGGGTGGCCTGCTCGACGGCAAGCCGCTGGACGCCGCCGAGGTCACCAAGCTCGCTGACCTTGAGTCCCGCGAGGTGCTGCTCGGCAAGATGGCCGGCGCCATGCTGGCCACTCTCACCAAGGCCGCCGTCGTGCTCAACGCGCTCCCGTCCCAGGTCGCGCGGCTGGCCGCCGCCCTGGTCGAGAAGCGCACCGAGGAAGAGGGCGCTCCCGAGGCGCCGGAGGACGTCGAGATCACGGATTCCGTGCCGCTCGCCGCCGATGCCGAACCGGTCGCCGAACCAGCGGCAGCCGAACCGGTCGCCGCCGATGCGGAACCAGTGGCTGCTGAACCAGTGGTCGTTGCCGAACCAGTGGCTGCTGAACCAGTGGTCGTTGCCGAACCAGAAGCGGCTGAACCAGTGGCCGTTGCCGAACCAGCAGCGGCTGCAGAACCAGAACCGGCAGCTGACCCATCGGCCGTCGCCGCACCAGAAGGGGAGCAGGTCACCTCTCCGGAGGCCTGATCCGACCAGCACCGCCCCGGTCGGACCGACCGGATCACCCTGATCACCAAAGGATCTACCGAAAGGACGCCCATCATGGCGAAGCTCAGCACCGACGAATTGCTCGAAGCCTTCAAGGAGCTCACCCTCATCGAGCTCTCCGAGTTCGTGAAGCAGTTCGAGGACACCTTCGGCGTCACCGCCGCTGCTCCGGTCGCCGCTGCCGGCCCGGCCGGTCCGGCCGCCGTCGCCGAGGCACCCGAGGAGCAGGACGAGTTCGACGTCATCCTCGAGTCCGCCGGCGAGAAGAAGGTCCAGGTCATCAAGGCCGTCCGCGAACTCGTTTCCGGCCTCGGCCTGAAGGAAGCCAAGGACCTGGTCGACGCCGCGCCGAAGGCCATCCTGGAGAAGGCCACCAAGGAAGCCGCCGAGGCTGCGAAGACCAAGCTCGAGGACGCCGGCGCCAAGGCGACCGTCAAGTAAGTACTTCACTGCTTCGGACTGGAGCACAGCATCATCCCGCTGGGGCGGACCCGTTCGTCGGGTCCGCCCCAGCGGTGTCTTCCCACATCGGTGCCGGGATGTCGAGATCGGCGCCAGGGCGGGCGGCAGCTGCAAGACAGGTCAAGGCTGTTCCATCGTCTGCGAACGGGCGATCTCGGCAAAGGCAGCGTCCAGATAGCTGTCCATCCGACGCCGGCTGGTACCCAGCAAGCTGGCGATCAGCAGCGGCGCGTGCCAGGCGTATTCGGCGGCAGTCGGGGGACGACCGTCGGGATCGTTCGCCCTGGGTGGCCCACCGCCGATGTCCGGGTCGGCCCACTCGGTCGCTGCCGCTTCCGGCGGAAACAGCTCGGTGTAGGTCACACCGGGCTCGTGGATACCCAGCGCACTGCTCAGCACGGCGATCAGCACGACAGGCGAGACCGAGGCCGGGGGCAGCCACGCGGCGCTGTCCGCCCAACACCTGCGCAGCACCTGGCGGATGTCGTCGCCGTCCAGACCGGCGGCGTGTTGGTCTTCGAGCAACCGCCGGACGACGGCCCCGAGCACCAGTCCGGACGTCGCCGGATGCATCGTCGTCAGAGCCGCCGCCACCTGCGGATATCCCGGTGCGTCGGCGGCGGCCGCGGTCCGGACCGCGAGGGTGACCGCCCGGCCCACGGTGCGGGCCGGTTCGAACTGCATCCAGGACGCCGGGTTGGTCACGATCACGAACCTACTTCTGGGCACCGACAGCGCTACCCTCCCGGCCATGCTGGATGACGTCTCCAGGCAGGAACAAACGTCGAGGCGGTCTGGCGCCGTCCGTGACCTCGATGGATTTCGGCCCGCCTTCTTGACGTATCGGCCCAACCGGGCCACGCTTGTCCCAACGACGTCGACCCACCCCGACCAGCTGTTCCGGTCAGGCGGTCGTTCCTCGCGAGGCAGAAGCTGTGCGGCTGGGCCCGGTGGCCCCCCGGCGACTGCGGACCAGGGCACGTCTGGACAGTTCTGTCCACGCCTGCTAGATTGTGAGTTTGCGCTGCCTTCTTTCTGCTGCGCCCATCCAGAGACTCCCCAGTCGGGGCCGGTTGCTGTGCTGGGCGCGATGGTTTCGGGCACGTGCGCAGGAGCTGGCGATATCCGAGCCGGCACGCACCGGGTGAGGACCCCCACCCGGGTGCCCAGACCGATCGAGGCGGGAGTCACCGGTAGATCACCACCACAGGAGACGTCGAACCGCAGGTCGGTTCATGCGTCTGCCTGGAGATCGGCCTGATCGGCGTCGTCCGAGCAGACAGTAGACCAGCGTTGTGGATTCCAGAGCCGAAATCCACAACATCGAATCCGGGGGCGAACGACGACCGGTCGGCCGCCACCGCAGCACCCGATGCTCGTCAGTACCCCTATCGAGTGCGCCGGCAGCACCAGTAGTCAAGTACGAGCAGTACCAGCAGTGAGCACACCAGACCGACGCGCATGTCCTTGGAAGGACGCATCTTGGCAGTCACGAGTTCGCCCAAGACCACCACATCGACCTCCGGCGGGACCCCCAACCGGGTCTCCTTCGCGAAACTTCGCGAACCGCTGGAGGTTCCGAATCTCCTCGCCCTGCAGACCGAGTCCTTCGAATGGCTCGTGGGTGCGAAGGCCTGGAAGGATCGGCAGGCCGATCCCACGCCCAGCGGGCTCGACGAGATCCTCGAGGAGATCTCGCCCATCGAGGATTTCTCCGGAAACCTCTCCCTTTCGTTCATGGATCCCCGGTTCGACGACGTCAAGGCGAACGAGGAGGAGTGCCGGGACAAGGACATGACCTACTCGGCCCCGCTCTTCGTCACTGCCGAGTTCATGAACGCCGAGACCGGTGAGATCAAGTCCCAGACCGTCTTCATGGGTGACTTCCCGATGATGACGAGCAAGGGCACCTTCATCATCAACGGCACCGAGCGCGTCGTCGTCTCGCAACTGGTCCGCTCCCCAGGTGTGTACTTCGACCGGACGCTGGACAAGACCGCGGGCAAAGAGGTGTTCGCCGTCAAGGTGATCCCCTCCCGCGGTGCCTGGCTCGAGTTCGACATCGACAAGCGCGACACCATCGGTGTCCGCATCGACCGCAAGCGTCGTCAGCCGGTCACCGTGCTGCTGAAGGCGCTGGGCTGGGACACCGAGCGCATCCGCGAGAAGTTCGCCTGGTCGCCGGTCCTGCTGGCCACCCTGGAGAAGGACCACATCGCCGGCACCGACGAGGCGCTGCTGGACATCTACCGCAAGCTGCGCCCGGGCGAGCCTCCGACCAAAGAATCCGCGCAGGCCCTGCTGGAGAACCTGTTCTTCAAGGACAAGCGCTACGACCTCGCGAAGGTCGGCCGGTACAAGCTCAACAAGAAGCTCGGGCTCAACTCGCCGGTCTCGGTCGGCACGCTCACCGAGGACGACCTGATCTCCACGGTCGAGTACCTGCTGCGCCTGCACGAGGGTCAGGAGTCCTGGACCATCCGTGGCCAGAACCTGCCCGTCGAGACGGACGACATCGACCACTTCGGCAACCGTCGCCTGCGTACCGTCGGCGAGTTGATCCAGAACCAGATCCGGGTCGGCCTGTCCCGGATGGAGCGCGTCGTCCGCGAGCGGATGACGACCCAGGACGTCGAGGCCATCACGCCGCAGACCCTGATCAACATCCGCCCCGTGGTCGCCTCCATCAAGGAATTCTTCGGGACCTCGCAGCTGTCGCAGTTCATGGACCAGACCAACCCGCTCGCCGGCCTGACCCACAAGCGCCGCCTGTCCGCACTCGGGCCGGGCGGTCTGTCCCGCGATCGCGCCTCTCTCGAGGTCCGCGACGTGCACTCCTCGCACTACGGCCGGATGTGCCCCATCGAGACCCCGGAAGGCCCGAACATCGGCCTGATCGGGTCGTTGGCCACCTTCGCCAGGGTGAACCCGTTCGGCTTCATCGAGACCCCCTACCGCAAGGTGGAGAACGGCTCGGTCACCGACGAGATCAACTACCTGACCGCCGACGAGGAGGACCGCTACGTCATCGCGCAGGCCAACGCCAAGCTCGATGGGTCCGGTCACTTCAGCGAGCCGCGTGTCCTCGTCCGCCGTAAGGGCGGCGAGGTCGACCAGGTCACCCCCGACGTGGTCGAGTACATGGACGTCTCCCCGCGGCAGACGGTCTCCGTCGCCACCGCGATGATCCCGTTCCTGGAGCACGACGAGGCCAACCGCGCGCTGATGGGCGCCAACATGCAGCGCCAGTCCGTCCCCCTGCTGCGCAGCGAATCGCCGCTGGTCGGCACGGGTATGGAGGCACGCGCCGCGGTCGATGCCGGCGACGTCGTCATCGCCGAGAAGAGCGGTGTCGTCGAAGAGGCGACCGCCGACTACGTCTCGGTGATGGCGGACGACGGCAGCCACCGCACCTACCGGCTGCACAAGTTCCGTCGCAGCAACCAGGGCACCAGCTTCAACCAGAAGCCGATCGTCGACGAGGGTCAGCGGGTGGAGGCCGGCCAGGTGCTCGCCGACGGTCCGTGCACCGACGGCGGCGAGATGGCGCTGGGCAAGAACCTGCTGGTCGCCTTCATGCCGTGGGAGGGCCACAACTACGAAGACGCCATCATCCTGAGCCAGCGCATCGTCCAGGACGACGTCCTCACCTCGATCCACATCGAGGAGCACGAGATCGACGCCCGCGACACCAAGCTCGGGCCGGAGGAGATCACCCGGGACATCCCGAACGTCTCCGAAGATGTCCTGGCGGACCTCGACGAGCGCGGCATCATCCGGATCGGCGCCGAGGTCCAGGACGGCGACGTGCTGGTCGGCAAGGTCACGCCCAAGGGCGAGACCGAGCTGACCCCGGAGGAGCGCCTGCTGCGCGCCATCTTCGGCGAGAAGGCGCGGGAAGTCCGTGACACCTCGCTCAAGGTGCCGCACGGCGAGACCGGCAAGGTGATCGGCATCCGCGTGTTCAACCGCGAGGAGGACGGCGCCGAGCTGCCCCCGGGCGTCAACGAGCTGGTCCGCGTCTACGTGGCCCAGAAGCGGAAGATCCAGGACGGCGACAAACTCGCCGGCCGTCACGGCAACAAGGGCGTCATCGGCAAGATCCTGCCGGCCGAGGACATGCCGTTCCTCGCCGACGGGACCCCCGTCGACATCGTCCTGAACCCGCACGGTGTGCCCCGCCGGATGAACGTCGGCCAGATTCTGGAGACACATCTGGGCTGGGTGGCATCGCAGGGCTGGGACATCGAGGGCACCCCGCAGTGGGCGCAGTACCTCGACGACAGTGCCCGTTCGGCGACTGCGTTCACCCGCACGGCGACGCCGGTGTTCGACGGCGCCACCGAGGACGAGATCGTCGGCTTGCTCGGTTCGACCACCCCCACCCGGGATGGCGACCGGCTCGTCGGTGTCGATGGCAAGGCCACTTTGATGGACGGCCGCACCGGAGAGCCGTTCCCGTACCCGGTGGCCGTCGGCTACATGTACATCATCAAGTTGCTCCACCTGGTGGACGACAAGATCCACGCCCGGTCCACCGGCCCGTACTCGATGATCACCCAGCAGCCGCTCGGCGGTAAGGCCCAGTTCGGTGGCCAGCGCTTCGGTGAGATGGAGTGCTGGGCGA
>CAXSEW010000171.1:0-8127 GCA_964236185.1 uncultured Nakamurella sp.
CTGCACCCGCCAGGGTGTGGGAGAGTAGGTCGCCGCCGGAACAACATTCCCAAAAAGGGGAGGTCAAGTGCGAAATATCGCACGAGACCTCCCCTTTTTGTCGTTCCTGCTCGAGTTGGTTCTCATCATCGGCCTCAGCGCATTTGATCACCACAACACAGCAATGGAGTCGCAATGACGAACTCGGAGAACGGCGACCGGCCGGCGCGCAGAAGTGAGCCACGGACCGACAGGTCGCCCCGCGATGCGGGGCAGTCCAAGCCGTCGAGTGACCGAGCGCCGCGGACTGACGGGGCGGCCGCCGCGGGCCGTTCCAGCGACCGGCCGGATCGAGGGGACCGCCCGTTTGGTTATCGCGCTGGACGGGGTGGCGCAGATCGCGGTTATCAGGGGCGCCCGAGTTCTTTCGGCTCCAACCGTGACGCTGATGCAGGCGCCTCGAGCCGTGGCGGATTCGGTTCCGGTGCGGGGGACCGCCAGGCGGCTCGACCCGATCGCGAAGGCGACCGCCCGGCACGAGGTGGACGTCCGGCTTACGGTGACCGTTCAGCCCAGGGTGACCGTCCGCCCGGCGGCGATCGCCCACAACGAAATGAGCGGCCCGCGTACGGTGACCGCCCGCCGCGCTCGGATCGCCCCGCCAATGGTGACCGCCCGCCGCGCACGGATCGGCCCGCCCATGGCGATCGTCCGGCTCGTAGCGATCGGCCCGCCTTCGGGGACCGTCCTGCTCGGAGTGATCGACCCTCAGATGGCGGTCGGCCGCAGCGCACGGACCGGCCGTCCTATGGTGACCGTCCGCCGCGCACCGACCGGCCCGCCTACGGAGATCGCCCGCAACGCCCGGACCGTCCTACCTATGGTGACCGCCCAGCGCGGACCGACCGTCCCGCCTACGGTGATCGAGCACCGCGCACCGACGGATCGGGTGCCCGAGGTGGGCGCCCGCCATACAACCGTGACCCGCAGCCGCGCGACCGCAACGAGCACCGGTCGGGCGAAAGTTCCAGGCCGGTGCGCCCGGCGACCGATTTTGGTAGCGACCAGAGCAAGAGTTTCGCCGCTGATGCCCGTGCCTGGGCTGCGCGACCCGAGTCCGATCACCGCCGGCGTACGACCGAACCGGAAGGTCGGGACGGTGCTGCGCCGAGGGAGACGTCGCGTCCGTGGCAGGATCGCACCACCGAGGAGCGCCCTGCCCGTGACCGCTCCCAACCGGAACGACCGTCCAGGGACCGGTCGTTCGAGAGCCGGTCCGGGCAGCAGCCCGACCGCAGCTCATGGCGCGACAAGTCCAGCGAAGCCACCCGGTCCGGTACTTCCAATCGCGCGCCAGCACGTACCGATGACGGTGCGCCCCGCTTCGAACGGCGAGAGCCCGATCGCGGTTCCCGGGTCCGTGAGGACGAGATCGGGGAACGCTGGCCCGAGGTCCCGGAGTGGGCGGACCCCCGCGAGCTCGATCCTGAGGTGCGCCGCGATCTGCGGGGTCTGAGCAAGGAGGGCAGCGAGTTCGTCGCCGGCCACCTGTTCATGGCCGGAATGCTGGCCGAAGAGGACTCGGCGTTGGCGTGGCGGCATGCCCGGGCTGCCCGGTCCAAGGGCGGACGGATCGCCGTCGTACGGGAAACAGTCGGACTGGTGGCGTACCGGGCCGGCGAGTGGGCCGAGGCGATCGCCGAGTTGCGGGCCGCCCGCCGGATGAGCGGCGGCCCTGGCCAGCTGCCGGTGATGGCCGACTGCGAACGCGCCCTGGGACATCCGGAGAAGGCCATCGAGCTGTCCCGATCCGCCGAAGCGGCTGAACTGGATCCGAGTTCAGCAGCGGAGATGACCATCGTCGTCGCCGGCGCCCGGGCGGACATGGGACAACTGGATGCGGCGCTGGCCAACTTGGAGTCGGCCGTGCGGACCACCGATGTCGAGCCCTACACCGCGCGCCTTTTCTACGCCTACGCCGATCTGCTCCTGCAGGCCGGTCGTCGGGACGAGGCCATCGAGTACTTCATGAAGGCAGCCGACCTCGATGTCGAAGAGGAGACCGACGCCGGCGAGCGGCTGACCGACCTCGCCGACGAAGAAGCCGACCTATCGGGCACGGAGACGACCGACTTCGTGGTCGATGACGAGGAGTTGGGCAGTGGCGAATCGCTCGGCGACACCGACGAGGCGACTGTCGGCATCGATGGACCGGCCGAGGACGTCGACGACGGTGACGGTGACGACGACCGCGTCACTGCGGTGGACGGCACCGGCGCCGGCGATCGCGACAGTCAGTGGGTCGACGGCGGTTTCCGCAGCGACCCAGCAGAGCAGGACAAGCTGCTGATGTCCGCCGGCGAGGACGACGACGAGATCGGTGGCGAGTCGGCCCCGCCGCCCGCCGCCGCCGACGACCCGGTCGCCGCTGGGTTGTCCGTGGAGCAGGCAGATCATCTCGACGAGGACGACGAGCGAGCTCAGGCCTCCACCGAGGAGCCGGAGGTCGCCGCCGACCAGGGGCGTGCCGCAATGGATCCGGGCACCACCGGTTCGCTCTTCAGCCACCACGAGGGTGGCCTGTGACCGCGCTGGCCGACCGGTCCGATGTCCTGCTGCTCGACCTCGACGGCACGGTGTACCTCGGCGGTCAGGTCATTCCGCATGTCGTGGAGGTGTTGCCCGAAGCAGCCCGGCGGGGGGCCCGGCCGATGTTCGTCACCAACAACGCATCGCGCCCACCCGCCGAGGTGGCGGCTGCTCTGAACGACATGGGGGTGGCGGCCGCGCCCGCCGACGTGCTGACCTCCCCCGAGGCTGCCGCGACCATGCTGGCGCAGACGCATCCGGCAGGGTCGCGAGTGCTCGTGGTCGGCGCGAAGGCGCTGTCCGACGCGGTGGCTGCGGTAGGGCTGGAACCGGTGCGGCTGGCGACCGACAACCCGGTCGCCGTCGTGCAGGGGCATTCTCCGGATACCGGTTGGCGGGATCTCGCCGAGGCGTGCATCGCCCTGCGGGCTGGGGTGGACTGGGTGGCCAGTAACACCGACACCACCTTGCCGACGGACCGCGGACTGCTGCCCGGTAACGGCGCGATGGTGCACGCCCTGATGGCGGCAACCGGTCTGACGCCCAGGGTCGCGGGCAAGCCGAACCGACCACTGCTGGACGAAGCCGTCCGAAGGGTCGGCGCAAGCCGGCCACTGGTGGTCGGCGATCGGCTCGACACCGATATCGAAGCCGCGGTGCTGGCGGACATGCCGAGCCTGCTGGTGCTGACCGGTGTATCCACGGCCGCGGACCTGCTTGCCGCTCCGGCCGCGCGGCGACCCACCCACGTCGCCTTCGACCTGCGCGGTCTGGTCGATGACACCAAGCTGGCCACCGTGCCGACCGGTGTCGACGCGACCAGCGGGCCGGACGAGGACAGGTCCACTCCCTGGACCGTCGAGACCGGCGACAGCGAGCTGGTACTGACCCGCAACGGTCCACCGGTGGACGGCGGTGACGACGAGGGTGTGCTGCTGGCCGCGCTGGCCCAGCTTGCGGCGATGGCCTGGGACACCGGTCACAGCCGGGTGCGGGCCGGCGACCCGGCGGGAGCAGCAGCCCTGGCTCGCTTCGGCCTGGTCGAGGTCGATGCGAAGGCGCCTGTCGGTGGCCAGGTCTAGCTTTGTCCTCAGCGCTGCACGGTGCCGCCGCCCGCGGCCCGATCAGCGCGAAGATGTGGCGAACGGCTTCTGCCCGGCACACTGATCACGAGCGGTGCGCCGAAGCCCGGCAGCCGGACAGGAGGGTCATGCTCGCGTACGACCAGGACTGGGGACCGCCCACCGGTGCGACCGCCGGCGGTTCGGCACCGTCCACGACTGCCGACCCCGCCTCGGTTGCTGCGCAGCTTCAGGGAGTGGACGATGCCCTGGCGCGTCTGCCCGAGCTGCCGGTCGAGGGTCAGGTGGCCGTCTACACGGACCTGCATCAGCGGTTGACCGCTGCCCTCGCCGTGACCGCTACCGCCGCCGGGCCGGCCGAGGATCCACCCCGGCATCATCCCGGGTCTGCCCAACGAAGTCGCTGAGGTGCGTCGGTCCAGGTTGGACGCCGAGCTCGTGCGCCGCGGGCTCGCCCGGTCGCGGGAGCAGGCAGCGGAGCTGATCCGGTCGGGTCGGGTGCTGCTGTCGGGCCAGGTCGCCACCAAGGCCGCGACCGCCGTCGACCCAGCTGCGCCGCTGCTGGTGACCAGGGACGTCGCCGACGAGAACTGGGCATCCCGAGGAGCGCACAAGTTGGTCGGCGCGCTCGAAGCCTTTTCGGACGTCGTCGTCGACGGCCGCCGATGTCTGGATGCAGGCGCCTCGACGGGCGGATTCACCGACGTGCTGCTGCGTCGCGGAGCCACCGAGGTGGTCGCCGTCGACGTCGGTTACGGCCAGCTCGTGTGGCGTCTGCAGACGGACGACCGGGTGCGCATCTACGACCGGACGAACGTCCGCACGATGACCCCGGACGACATCGGCGGCCCGGCGCAGCTGATCGTCTCCGACCTCTCCTTCATCTCGCTGGCTCTGGTGCTGCCGGCGCTGACCGCCTGCGCGGATATCGGTGCCGACCTACTGCCGATGATCAAGCCGCAGTTCGAGGTCGGTAGGGATCGGCTCGGCGCGGGCGGCGTGGTCCGCGATCCGGGTCATCGGGCGGATGCGGTGGCACAGGTGGCAGCGGCGGCTGGGAGACTGGGCTGGGGAGTGGCCGGAGTGGTGGCGTCGCCGCTCCCGGGACCGAGCGGCAACGTCGAGTTCTTCGCGCACCTGCGTGCCGATGTTCCGGTCGACGCGGACCGGACGGCCCGGCTGATCAGCGTTGCCATCGAGGAAGGGCCATCATGACCGACCGTCGTGTTTTGCTCGTCGCGCACACCGGACGTGCCGACATCTATTCCACCGCCCGGCACGTGCAGAAGGCCCTGGAGGCCGCCGGGATGCAGCTGCTTGCGCTCAGCGGTGAAGGTGTCGAACTCGACCTCGCGCTGCTGGAGGATGACGCCGTCGTCGGCGGTCAGGCCGCGGTAGAGGTGGTGCTCGCGCTGGGCGGAGACGGCACGCTGCTGCGTGCTGCGGAGGTGGCCCGTCCGCTGCAGGCGCCCGTGGTGGCCATCAATCTCGGCCGGGTCGGGTTCCTCGCCGAGGCCGAGGCCGACCACCTGGACGACGTGCTCGCCGCCGTGATCTCCCAGGACTACACCAGTACCCAGCGGATGACGGTCGACGTGGTGATCGAGAAGGACGGTGCGGTGCTCGAGACCTGCTGGGCGCTCAACGAGATCAGCGTCGAGAAGGCAACGCGGGAGAGGATTCTCGACGTCGTCGTAGAGGTGGACGGCCGCGGGGTGTCCGCGTTCGGCTGCGACGGTGTGCTGGTCGCGACGCCGACCGGTTCCACCGCCTACGCATTCTCCGCCGGCGGTCCGATCATGTGGCCGGACGTCGAGGCGCTGCTGGTGGTCCCGTCCAACGCGCACGCCCTGTTTGCCCGGCCGATGGTGGTGTCGCCGCACTCGGAGGTGTCCATTCACATCGACCCCGCCGGTCACGAGGCCATCGTCGCCTGCGACGGGCGGCGGACGCACCGGGTGCCGCCCGGCGCGAGGGTCCGCGTGGTGCGCGGTACCCAACCGGTGACGATGATGCGGCTCGGCGACCAGCCGTTCACCGACCGACTCGTCGCAAAATTCTCCCTACCGGTACACGGCTGGCGTGGACGCGGGCACTGAACCCTGGGCCCGGCCTACCGCAGCGCACCGCCCAGCTGACGTAGCGTCTGCGCCGTGCTGACCGAACTACGCATAGCCGGGCTCGGGGTGATCGACGAGGCCGTGCTCGAACCGCATCCGGGCTTCACCGTGGTGACCGGCGAGACCGGCGCCGGCAAGACGATGGTGGTGACCGCCTTGGGTCTGCTCGCCGGTGGCCGCGGCGACGCCGGCCGGGTACGGGCCGGTGCGTCGCGGGCGGTGGTCGAGGCCCGGGTGGCCGGACCGCTGGCGCCGGCTCCGGCCCAGGTCCTCGACTCGGTCGGCGGCAACTCCGACGACGACGGCTCTACCATCCTGGTGAGATCGGTGGGCGCCGACGGACGGTCAAGGGCCCACATCGGCGGTCGTTCGGCTCCGCTGGGCGCCCTGGTCGAGATCACCGACTCGCTGATCGCCGTGCACGGGCAATCAGAGGCGATCAGCCTGCTCCGGGGCCCGCAGCAACGGGCGGTGCTGGACCGCTTCGCTGGGTCCGGCGACGAGCTGGCCGGCTACCGCACGGCCAGGTCGGCCTGGCAGGCCGCCCTCGCCGAACTGGACGACCGGACTTCCCACGCCCGCGAACGTGCGCAGCGGGAACAGCTGCTGCGCCTCGGCGTCGAAGAGATCAACAAGGTCGACCCGCAGCCGGCCGAGGACGTCGACCTACTCGCGGAGGTCCGGCGGCTGGAGAACTCCGACGCCTTGCGCGCCGCGGCGCAGGGCGCGCTGGAGGCACTCGCCGGTGACGGTTCCGACGACCGGCCGACCGCCGTCACGCTGGTGGAGGCGGCCCGGAAGGTGCTCGAAGCCGCCGGTGATGAGCAGCTGTCCGCGCTGGCCGAGCAGCTGCACGGTGTTTCCGCCGTCGTGGTGGACAGCGCCGCGGACCTCGGCGGATACCTCGATCAGCTCGACGCGGATCCGGATCGGCTGGAGTCGCTACTGTCCCGGCAGGCCGTGCTGCGCGGCCTGACCAGGCGTTACGGGGCGGCAGTGGACGACGTGCTGGCCTGGCGAGAGGAAGCGCTCGCAGAGCTGCGCTCGCTGGATTCCTCCGACGAGGCCCTGGACGAGCTGCGCAAGCGGTGCACCGCGCTCGGTGCGGCGCTCGCTTCCGATGCCGCCGCGCTCACCCGCCGCCGGACGGCGGCAGCTGCCACCCTTGCCCAGCAGGCGACCGCCGAACTCGTCCACCTGGCGATGGGCCGGGCCACCCTGCACGTCAGGATCACGGCCCGCACCGCAGACCCGGCCGCACCGGACGCGGTGAAGGTCGGCGGCAACTGGGTCATCGCCGGTGTCGACGGGGTGGATCAGGTCGAGTTCGCGATGGTGGCGCATCAGGGCGCTCCCGAGCTACCCATCGCCAGAGGTGCGTCCGGCGGAGAGCTGTCCCGGGTGATGTTGGCCGTGGAGGTGGTGCTGGCCGAGGCGGACCCGGTCGCCACCATGGTGTTCGACGAGGTCGACGCAGGAGTCGGGGGTCGGGCCGCGACTGAGATCGGCCGGCGGCTGGCCATGCTGGCCACCGATCACCAGGTCATCGTCGTCACCCACCTCGCCCAGGTAGCGGCGTTCGCCGACCGCCACTACGTGGTGGACGCGGGTCCGGGTGATGCCGTTGGATCGTCCGCGGTGCGGGAGGTCGAGGGCGACGCCAGAAAGGTGGAGCTGGCCCGGATGCTGGGTGGCACTGCCGGCAGCACCGCCACCGCGCACGCGGCCGAGCTGCTGGACGCTGCCCGGAAGCCGACCGTCCCCTCCGGCGGAACAGCGTCGCCGGGCTCATCGGGTACATCTACCCCTTCCGGCCCACCTGCAACCGCAACCTCCGCCAGGACCGCGAAGGCAAGATCCTCGACCCGGGCGCCGGCCGGCCGGAAGATGTGACCCAACTCGGCAACGTCCCGATGTCGGCCACTCAACGAGCTTCCCTGCCGGTGGGCCGTTGGGGCGCAGCACCTCACGGCAGTCGTCCTGGCACCCTGCACGCCACTTCGTCGGGGCGAACGGGGAGGTGACCCGCCGCGCCTCCCGTAGATGGCGTAGTCGTACTGACACCATCGGCGTATGAAACTCCTGTCACGTCAGTCACGGACGTTGCCTGGTGTCACCGGCGTTGCGCGGGTATCGCGGCGTAGTGACACCCTGCTGGGCAAGTTGGGCGACGGCGACATCGCGGTCATCGATCACATCGACATCGACCGGGCGACGGCGGATGCGCTGGTCAAGGCCCGCGTGATCGCGGTCGTCAACGCTGCTCCGTCGATCTCCGGCCGGTATCCGAACCTCGGACCGGAAATCCTGGTGAACTCCGGGATCACCCTGATCGACGACGTCGGCGAGAAGATATT
>CAXSEW010000172.1:0-8108 GCA_964236185.1 uncultured Nakamurella sp.
GGCCGGGCAGCGCGCCGACGTAGGTGCGGCGGTGGCCGCGGATCTCGGCCTCGTCCCGGACGCCGCCGAGGGCGACGCGGACGAATTTGCGGTTCAGCGCCCGGGCGACCGACTCACCGAGCGAGGTCTTGCCGACGCCGGGCGGCCCGACCAGCACCATGACGGCGCCGGAGCCACGACCGCCGACGACCTGCAGGCCGCGAGCGGCGCGCCGGCTGCGGACGGCCAGGTACTCGACGATGCGGTCCTTGACGTCGTCCAGGCCGTGGTGGTCGGCGTCCAGCACCGCACGGGCGTTCGTCACGTCTGTGTTGTCTTCCGTTTTGACAGCCCAGGGCAGGTCGAGCACGGTGTCGAGCCAGGTCCGGATCCAGCCGGATTCCGGGCTCTGGTCAGAGGCCCGCTCCAGCCGGCCGACCTCGCGCAGCGCCGCTTCCCGGACGTGATCCGGCAGGTCGGCGGTCTCCACCCGGCTGCGGAAGTCGTCGGCACCGTCGGGTTCGCCTTCGCCGAGCTCCTTGCGGATGGCGGCGAGCTGCTGGCGGAGCAGGAACTCCCGCTGGCTCTTCTCCATGCCTTCACGGACGTCGCCGCGGATCTTGTCGGCGACGTCCATCTCGGCCAGGTGCGCGCGGGTCCAGTCGATGACCAGCTCGAGGCGGCGGACGACGTCGGGGGTCTCCAGCAGCTCCCGCTTCTGCTCGACGCTGAGGTACGGCGCCCAGCCGGCCGCGTCGGCCAGAGTGTCCGGGTCGGTCATCTGCTCGACGGTGTTGATGACCTGCCATGCCTCGCGCTGCCGCAGGGTGGCGATGACCAGGGATTTGTATTCCTTGGCGAGAGTGCGCGCCTGCTCTGTCGGCTCGACGTCGGGCAGGATCTCGGCCTCCACCCATAACGCGGCACCGGGTCCGGTGACGCCGGTGCCGATCTTGGCGCGGCGGACGCCACGTAGCACGGCGGCGGGAGCTCCGCCGGCCAGCTGGCCGACCTGTTCGATGGTGGCCACGACGCCGTAGGTGGCGTAGCGGTCCTTGAGCCGCGGCGCGAGTAACAGCTGGCCGGCGTCTTCAGAGCCGTCGGTGCCACGGCTGGTCGAGCGGGCGGCGTCGATGGCGGCCTGTGCGGATTCGTCGAGCTCGATCGGCACCACCATTCCGGGCAGTACGACGGTATCGGTCAGCGACAGCACCGGCAGTTGGATCTCAGTCATGTCAGTCATCCGTTCCAAGGTTGAGCGTGTCTGACTCAATGCTGAGTGGTGATCCTTTGTTCCTGGGCCGGTCGGCGGTTCGCTGTGGGCGAACCGCACTTATGCGCCCGGGAATTACTGCGGCGCCCGGCGGTTGCCTCTCCGTAGGTGCAGCGAAGCCCCTCACATCGCACGTCCGTCTGAGGAGAGGCTTTTCCGATGTCCCGTTCCACCGTGCTGAACAACACCGTGATGACCCCGACCGAGGTCACCGCGCCCGCACCGAAGCTGACCCGCATCGGCGGCACATTCATCTTGCTGCTGGGCGCACTGACAGCCGTCGGGCCGTTCACCATCGACATGTACCTGGCCGCGTTCCCGCAGATCACCGCCGATCTGGGCACCCGACCCGCGGCGGTGCAACTGACCATCACTGCAACGCTGATCGGTCTGGCGCTGGGCCAGCTGCTGCTCGGCTCGATCTCCGACGCGGTCGGCCGGCGCAAGCCGATGCTGACCGGCCTCGCCGTCTACATCGCCGCGTCGGTCGGCATCGTCTTCGTGAACTCCGTCGAGCTGCTGACCGCGCTGCGGTTCTTCCAGGGCCTCGGCGCCGCCGCCGGCATGGTGTTGTCCATGGCGATCGTGCGGGACCGGTTCGAGGGCATCCAGGTCGGCAAGGCCATCGCCCGGCTGATGCTGGTCGTCGGTGTCTCGCCCTGCGTCGCACCGCTGGTCGGTGCGCAGTTCCTGCGTCTCGGGTCCTGGCGGGACATGTTCATCGCCTTGGCGGTGCTCGCTTCCGTACTGCTGGTCGCGGCCTCCTTCCTACTGAAAGAGTCGCTACCCGCGCAGCTGCGGCGGTCCGGCGGCGTGGGCGCGGCGGCCCGCTCCTACCTGGAGCTGCTGCGCGATCCGCTGTTCCTGGGGCTCGCACTGCTGGGCGGCTTCACCATGGCGTCCCTGTTCACCTACATCTCTTCGGCCAGCTTCGTCTTCCAGGACGGTTTCGGGCTGTCCGCGACGCAGTTCGCCATCATCTTCGCCGCGGGTGGGATCACCTTCACAGTCGGCACGCAGCTCAACGGCGCCCTGCTCGGCCGGGTCGCGCCGGAGCAGATCCTGCGCGCTGCGGTATTGGGGGCACTGGCCATCACCAGTGCGCTGGTGGTGACCTCGGCGATCGGTATGGGTGTCTGGCCGGTGATCGTCTTGCTGGTGGCGAACATGATGGCGATCGGGATGCTGCTGCCCGCGATCTCCGCGATCGCGCTGGACCGTAATGCACATCGGGCCGGCAGCGCCGCCGCTCTGATCGGGGCCACCCAATTCGCCATCGGCGCCGCAACCGCGCCGATCACCGGGCTGTTCGCCGAAGGATCCTCGGTGGCGATGGCGTCGGTGATGCTCGCCGCCACGGTCATCGTGGTAGGCATCACCTTCGCCACCCGGCCTGCCCTGCGACGCAGCACCGCAGAGATCCGGTCACTCGCTCGCTCGAGCTGACCGATCAGCGCTGGACGCCCCCGGGAACTAGGGCTAGTCCCGCTGCGGCGCCAGCGCCTCGTCGGCCGCGTGCTTCGCCCGGTCGATGGTCTGGTCGAGGTGCTCGAGCTCCGGACTCGTCACTTCGTCCTTTGGCTGCGGGACCGGCGGCGCGTCGGCGGACTCGTCCTGCTCCGCGGGTGCACCGGGCTGCCGATCGGCGCCGGCCGAGAGCTCGTCGGAGTCGACGTCCGCGCGGGGTACCGGCGGCACCTCAGGGGTGGTGGGCCGCGACTCCGCGTCGGTGTGCGTCATCTGGTGGGGCTGGTCGGGCTGATTCGGTTCGGCACCGGACTGCTGTTCGGTCATCGGAACTCCCTGTCGTTGTCCACCCGGCCGGCAGCCGGTCTCGCTCCGGTTCCCCGGGCCGCCATCGTGCACTCATCGGCGGCGGCGGACAAGCGGGGACATACATGTGCCTTACCCGCCCACCTCCGTTTTCGAGTTGGCCTCGTAGTTGATGTTGGTCAGGTCCGACCGCAGGAAGTCGTCGTCGAGCAGCTTGAGCAGCGCCCACCGCTGCTGGGCCTGCGGTCGGAAGACCAGCGTCGGAGATCCGTTCGATGTCTCGACCTGCACGTTGACGTGCGGATTGCGCTCGAGAAAGGCCACCACGCTGGGCATGTCGACCGCGTCGGGATAACCCGGCTGATCCATCCGGTGCTTGATGCTGAGCAGCTTGCGCATCATGTTCAAGTCCGACTCGCAGGCGGCCCGCAACTCCTCGCCGCCGACGATCGGCAGCTTGCCCAGCGTCGCGGTGAAGGTCTCGGCCGCCTGGACCCGGAGGTCGGGCAGCGCCCCGAACAGCGACTCGTAGGCATTGTTGCTCTTCATCACCATGGCCGGACCGGGGCTCCCGGCCGGCTCGCTGAAGGTGAACAGCCGCAGGTTCCGGTCGATCACCAACGGCTGCGCGTCCAGCGAGGCGAAGCGCTCGCCGTTCCAGAACGCCACGATCCGCTTGCCCTTGGCCAGCGCCTTCTCGGACGAGAAGCCCTGGTAGACCCGCGCCAGTTCGGCCCCGTCGACCGACCGGACCCGCAGCACCAGCAGGTTCCGCGGCCCGAACTCGGCATCACGGTCGTACTGGCGGTGGGTGCGGTGCAGCACCGCGTCCTCCAGCTCGGCCAGCGAGCCGTCCGGGATGGCCCCGTGCACCCACTGCTGCGGCCCGGGGGTGAAGCCGGCTTCCATCCACCGCAGCTCGGCTCCCGCGGCCGAGGTCGCCGTGACCGCCACCTGTTCGAGCAGCTGGCCGGCCAGCTCGACGTTCACCGGCACGTCGTACACCTGGGGGGCGGCGGACCGGTGGTCGTCGACGATCAGCAGGTCCAGCACGGCGTCCTGCGCCGCGGCGAGAGCTGCCAGCGCGGTGCGCAACCCCTCCTCCAGCACTGAAGCGGAGTACTCCGACGGGTGGGCGGCGCGGGTGCCGTCGGTGTCCGTCCGTGCCCGTGTTGACGTCATATCGGCTCCTGTCTCGATTCTGGTGGAACACGCCGACGCTGGCCGCGGGGTTCGACGAAGATGTAGCCGCCCAGCGGCACCAGCAGGACGATCTCGCCCGGTGCGATGTGCCACGACCTGCTGATCACCAGGAGGAAACCCTGGTCGGCGCGGGTGAGCTCGAAGATGCGGTAGCCGAGCAGCGCCAGCAGCGGGTTGGAGAAGTACATGTCGCCCTGCACGTACAGCAGGGCGATCATCACCAGGTAGATCAGCAGGCCCCAGCGGGCCGGTGTCGGCGCGGTCGCGGTCACGAAGAACGGCACCACGTACGACGCGAAGAACTTCAGCGCCTCGCCCTCGCGAGGCTTCGCCGCGTGCACCCGCTCGATGGTGGCGTTACGGCGCGGCACCGCCACGAGGAGGAACACCACGGTGCCGACGATGCCGCTCAGCGCGATCCCCAGGAAGGTCCAGCGGAGCCAGCCGAGGCGGAACGAGTCGAGCACGGCGAGCAGGACGAGCAGCGGTGCGTAGGCGGCCGACAGCATCATGACCCGGACGGGCATCGATGGTCGGAACGCCGGACTGTGCATGGTGCAAACGCTAGCCAGCACCACCGACAGTGGCCGGTCCGGCTCTCATCGCCAAGCTGAGACGAGCGGGAAGCGAGCGCATGGCGGCAGGCCAGGCGTGGCCCGGGCCAGCAGCCGGCGCCGATAGATGACGTCGCATCGAGCTGCCTCTGCGTCAGAATTTGTGAGGTCAGTCACAAGCGTTACATCAAGATCAACACCGGCTCCGAAGTGCGGAAATGTCCCTGTGTAACGAACCAATCACATCGTTATTGTACTGTGATGTGCCGTTCGGACTACTACATTCACATCTTCTGGTCGTATCTTTCTCTCGGGCAATCCAAACCGATTGTCTGTCAAGCAACTTCGGGACCACGCGCCGAGCGCTGTCCACTCAGGTCCCCGAAGCCACATCACCTAGAAAGGCTTGGACAGCGGCGGGGGACCCAGGTAAGTGGAGTCTCCTCCTCGGGGTGAAGTCGGCCTAGGCCGACCGGGCAGTCCCTACGAGTCGCACGAAGGTGCGGCCTCGTTGCCCGAACCCGACAGCTCACCCCGCAGGCGCAGCAAGGGGACCCACAGTCACATGAGCACTAGCTACCACGGCCGGCACCGCCGACCCTCGTCCGCCCGTACCCTCGCCCTTCGCACCGTGACCGCAGGCGTCGTCATCGGCGTGCCGATCCTCGGCCTTGCGACTCCGGCGTCGGCAGCCCCCGACTCCACCTGGGACTCAGTCGCACAGTGCGAAAGCACCGGTAACTGGAACATCAACACCGGCAACGGCTACTACGGTGGCCTGCAGTTCGACCAGTCCACCTGGGACGCCTACGGCGGGCAGCAGTACGCCGGCCGCGCCGACGAGGCCTCGAAGTCCCAGCAGATCGCCGTTGCCGAGCGCACCCTCGCCGGCCAGGGCTGGGGTTCATGGCCTGTCTGCTCGCAGCAGGCCGGTGCCACCGGACAGGGCGTGACCCTGCGCGACGGCAGCGCCAGCAGCTCGGACAGCTCGAGCTCGAACAATTCCGGCTCGGACAACTCCAGCTCGGACACGTCCAGCTCCAGCTCGGACAACTCCAGCTCGGGCACGTCCAGCTCGGACAGCTCCAGCTCGGACACGTCCAGCTCCAGCTCGGACAGCTCCAGCTCGGACACGTCCTCGTCGAACGATTCGGGCTCCGCCAGCAGCTCCAACTGGAGCCAGGATTCGAGCAACGACGAGTCCAGCGACTCAACCTCGTCGGACACCGCGGCCCCGGCCGTGCAGGAGAGCACCGCCAGCAGCAGCTCCGCTGCAGGTAGCTACACGGTCAAGTCCGGCGACACCCTGTTCAAGATCGCCAAGGCGCAGGGCGTCTCCGGCGGCTGGCAGGAGTTGGCCAAGGCCAACGCCGACACCATCCCGGATCCTGACTTGATCTACCCCGGCCAGGTCATCTCGCTGGGCTGATCCACCCCTGCAGTCCGCATTCGTCCCGGTCGCCGCTTCGGTGACCGGGACGAAGTCGTCTGTGGGCCAGCCGCGGCGCCGCCCGCACCGCTGCCTGCTGCTCAAGGCAGCGAATCAGCACAACGCGCAGACGGTGTCTAGCGTTGGTCCGGTGACCACCACCACGGCTCTCGTCCTCGGCGGCACCCAGTTCGTCGGCCGCCATCTCGTCCAGGCTCTGCTCGACGCGGGCTGGGCAGTCACGCTGTTCTCCCGGGGCCGGACGAACCCCGACCTGTTCCCGGTGGCGCGCCGGCTGATCGGGGACCGGCAGTCCGATGTGTCCGCGCTGGGCGGCGGCCGGTGGGATGTGGTGTTCGACGTGTCGGCCTACCATCCGGACCACATCAGCCGGGTCGCCGACGTCATGGGCGGGTGCGGGCACTACGTCCTGGTCTCCAGCGTGTCCGCCTATGCGGACGTGTCAGAGCCGGGAGTCATCGAGAACGCGCCGCTTGCGGTGATCGACGGTCCGGTCCCGGTGGCCTACGACCCGGCCCTGTACGGTCCGCTGAAGGCGATGTGCGAAAGCGTTGCCGCGGAGCGATTCTCCACCACGACGATAATCCGTCCCACGGTGGTGGACGGCCCGTTCGACACCACCGAACGCCTGACGTCCTGGATCGACCGGCTCGCCGCCCCCGGCATGCACCTGGTGCCGCCGGACACCGCAACCGCGTTTCAGTACATCGACGCCCGCGATCTGGCCGCGTTCATGGTGCACGTGGCCGGCAACGGCATCACCGGGGCGTTCACCGTGGCCAGCTTGCCGACCACCTTCCAACAGGTGCTGAACGACATCGACCGGGTAGTCGGACCCGTGCACACCTTCACCCTGACCGATCAGCAGTTGGCCGCGGAAAAGATCGAGCCGGGGGTCGACCTGCCGCTGTGGCTGCCTGCCGACACCCCTGGCCGGGCCGGCTTCTTCGGCCTCGACCCGGCAAAGGCCCGGGCCGCGGGCCTGCGCACCCGGCCCCTGATCGAGACCGTGCGGGACACCCACGCCTGGTCTTCCGCCAGGGCGGAACCCCAGAGCGGCCCCGGACCACGACAAGGACTCAGCCTCGCGCGCGAAGCCGAGCTGGCCGCCCGGTACGCCCAGCCCTGAGCTGGTTCCGCCCCGTCGACGTCGGCGGGCCTCGGCAAGGCGTCTGTCGCATCACAGTTGTTTGCATCAAGCAAATAACTTCTTTAGCATTGGTAACGTGATCGAGGAGCCGAGCCCGCAGGCGACCGACGACTGTGTCGACCTGCTGCGGGCGCTGCAGCAACTGGCCCGCGCACGTCGCCGGTCGATGCGGCAGCACCCGGACGCCTCCGGACTGATGGTGCTGTCCGCGCTCGACGGCTGCACCGACGGCATGCGGATCTCGACGCTGGCTGAACTGGTGATGATGGACGTCTCGGCGGCCAGCCGCCGGATCGCCGCGCTGGAAGGCGACGGCCTGCTCGACCGGATCCAGGACGCCGCGGACCACCGGGCGCAACTGGTCCGGCTCACCGCCGAGGGCAGGTCGAGACTGGCCGTCGCCGCCCGCGCCGCCGGGTCGGATCTGGCGTCCCGCGTCACCGGTTGGTCCGACGCCGACCTCCGCACGCTGACCGGGCTGGCTCGGCGACTGGCGGGCGATCTGGTCGCCAGCGAGCCGGGCTGCGCCCGTTCGCCGGGCCGGTCCCGCCAGCTGGTCGGCGCCGCACCGACCGGTCCGCCGCCGGCCGACTGAACCTGAAGTCTCGAACACCGCACCACCGCACACCACACGCATGAGATATCGAACGGACGACCATGACCACCACCAAGCCCCATTCCCACCGGCTCACGCCCGAGCTGAAGCGGAGCCGTTCCACGTCGGCG
>CAXSEW010000173.1:0-8072 GCA_964236185.1 uncultured Nakamurella sp.
TTTCGAAGAGTTCGGTTGCCTGGGTTTGTTCGCCGGCGAGGTGGAGTGCGTCGACGAGCCAGAAGGAGCAGGCCAGGAACATCCCTTCCCCGCCGGTGAGGCCGTCGTCGGAATCGGTGGTCTGGTACCGCTTGACCAGTCCGTCTTCGGTGAGGCCGTTCCGGATGGCGGCGATGGTCCCCAGCACCTTCGGGTCGGTGGGCGGCAGGAACCCGACGCGGGGGATCATGAGCAGGCTGGCGTCCAGGCCGGGTGCTCCGTAGGACTGGGTGAAGGTGTTGCGGGCGGCGTCGTAGCCGTGGGTGAGGACGTCGGTGTGGATGGTGTCGCGGAGGGCTTCCCACCGATCGGCGGGTCCGTGCAGGTCGGGGTGGGTGCGGACAGCGGTGGCCATCCGGTCGGCGGCGACCCAGGCCATCACTTTGGAGTGGGTGAAGTGGCGGCGCGGGCCGCGCATTTCCCACAGGCCGTTGTCGGGTTGGTTCCAGTTGCCTTCCAGGTGTTCCATGAGCGCGACCTGCAGGTCCCAGGCGTTGTCGTGCGCGGCGAGCCCGGCGTTGCGGGCCAGGGCGAGGCCGTCGAGGGTTTCACCCCAGACGTCGAGTTGGAGTTGGTCGGAGGCGGCGTTTCCGGTCCGTACTGGTTTGGATCCTTCGTAGCCGACCAGCCAGGGCAGTTCGGCTTCGGGGAGGCGGCGGGTGCCGTCCAGGGAATACATGATCTGCAGGTCTGCGGGGTCGCCGGCGACGGCCCTCAGTAGCCATTCCCGCCAGGCCTTTGCCTCGTCGAGGTAGCCGGCGGAGATCAACGCCTGCAGGGTGTAGGTGGAGTCGCGGAGCCAGCAGTAGCGGTAATCCCAGTTGCGGGGGCCGCCGATCTGCTCCGGCAGCGAGGTGGTCGCTGCGGCGACGATCCCCCCGGTCGGCTGATACGTCAACGCCTTCAACGTAAGTAGCGACCGGGTGACGGCCTTGTGGTAACGGCCGTGCACAGGTGTGCCGCTGGCCGCCCAGTCCGACCAGAACGTGAGGGTGTCGCGTAACGCGTCCTCCGCGTTCACCGGTTTAGGGGGCGGTTCATGGCTGGGGTTCCAGGTCAGCACGAACGGCACCCGGTCCCCGGCCCGGACGGTGAAGTCCGACACCGTCGACAGGTCGTGGCCCTGGGTGGGAGCAGGTGTGCGCAGCCGCACCCGGTCGGGGCCGGCGATCGCCTCCATCCAGTCCCCGTGGTGACGGACCCAGGGCACTACCCGGCCGTAGTCGAACCGCAACCGCAGTTCCGAGTGCATCGCCACACTGCCGTGGACGCCTTCCACGATCCGGACCACGTCGGGGGCGTGCCCGCGGGGAGGCATGAAGTCGATCACCCGGACTGTTCCGGCCTGGCTGCGCCATTCGGTTTCCAACACCAGCGTGTTCTCCACATACTTGCGGGTGGTGCACACCTCCCCGCCGGCGGGGGCGATCCGCCAGTGCCCGGCGTCGGGGGTGTCCAGCAGGGCGGCGAAGCACGCGGGTGAGTCGAACTTGGGCAGGCACAGCCAGTCGATCGAGCCGGTGGTGCTGACCAACGCGGCGGTGTGCAGATCTCCGAGCAGGGCGTAGTCCTCGATACGGCTCATCTGGTGATCGTGCCAGCCTCCAGGAAATGGCCCGGCATCGACCGGCTTCCGGTCAACCGTGGGCGCGGCATCGGCCTGTTCAGGGTCGTGGCAGGCTGCACCTGAACGTGGGCGTCCCCGTTCGGACCAGATCACCTCTAGCACCGGCCGTCGGGAGCACACCATGTTGTTGCAAGGGAAGTCGATCGTCGTCACCGGCGGCAACAGCGGCATCGGGGAGGCGATCGTGCTGGCGGCGGCAGCGGAGGGTGCGAACGTGGTCATCGATTACGTCGCTCACCCGGAAGAAACCACCGCGCTGATCGCGAAGGTGCAGGCTGCCGGCGGTCATGCCGTCGGTGTACGGGCGGACATCACCCAGGCAGGCGACCTGCAGAAGATGATGCAGACGGCGGTGGACACCTACGGCCGGTTGGACGTTCTGGTCAACAACGCCGGCATCGAGACCCGGACATCGCTGCTGGACACCACCGAGGCCGACTTCGACAAGGTGATGGCCATCAACATGCGCAGCGCGTTCTTCGGCGCCCAGGCCGCGGCGAAGCAGTTCATCGCCCAGGGCGGCGGCGGGTTGATCCTCAACATCTCATCGGTGCACGAGGACTGGCCGATGCCGGGCAACATCGCCTACTGCGTCTCCAAGGGCGGCATGCGGATGTTGACCCGAACCGCCGGAGTGGAACTCGGCGCCCACGACATCCGGCTGGTGAACATCGCCCCGGGTGCGGTGGCCACCCCGATCAACGCCTCCACCGAGGCCGACCCCGCGAAGATGAAGGCGCTCGACGCGGCAATCCCACTCGGGCGGATGGCGCAACCGTCCGACATCGCCGACGTCGTGACGTTCCTGGCCTCCGGCAAAGCCGGCTACATGACCGCAACGACCGTCGTCATCGACGGCGGCATCATGCAGGGCAGCGTTGGACTGTGACATCGCACGCGTCCGGGCGGTCGGCCGAAGGTCGTCGTCAGAATCCCCGAGTGACGACGCCTGGCGTACACCTCGCCCTCGAAACGAGCTCGCGCTCCTTACGCCAACGGTCCGAGCAGACGCGTCGAGGTCAGCGCATTGCTCGACCCAAATTCAGCAAATCGGCGCTTCCGGCCGGCTGTGGTCCACGCGAATCTCGGCGCCGCGGGCCGACCCGGCGCTAGCTAGCTCCGCACGGCCGATGACCCGTGTAGAAACAACTGGCAGCTCAAGAGGAAGACGCTTCGCCTCATCCAGGGAAGAGCAATCGGTGCGAGGGATGCGGCATGATGGGCGAGTGACAAGTAAGCACGAAGATCGGCAGTTGTGTTCGGCTGTGCACGTTTTGGGTCTCCGGTGCGAGCTGGACCAGGGCCACGACGATGTCCACCGGGCGAGAACCGAACATCCCGCGGAGCCGCTGGTTTGGACAGCGACACCCGCGCTGTAGTTCCGCCGCCCGCGTCCCGGGTCACCTCAGTTCCCCCGGCCCTCTGCCGACGACTAGAAGAATGCCAATCATGCAACGGAGCCGCCCCGAAGCGCTGAGACTGGGCCGGTTGATTCGCCACTCACGTGATTGCGCAACCTTCCGCCGGTTCATCGAACACCAGCGAATCTCCATCCGGCGAGCGGCCGAACCCTCTGGAGCGCCGTACATGGCGCAACCGGCGGCGCGCCATATCGGGTTGCAGGGCTCTGAAAGGCACAGTGGGCACGGTGGACAGGGTGAAAGCGGTGCTGGCCGGGATCGACCGGTGGCAGCGGAGGCATCGGCCGCTGCGATGATCTGGGCGGTGCAGAAGAAGGTCGGCGACGACAACGCGAACCTGTGGGTGGTGTCGCTGGCGTGGTACGGGTTCCTGGCCATCTTCCCGTTGCTGCTGGTGGTGGTGACGGTGTTCGGCTATATCGGCGCTGCCTCGTTGGGTAACGGCATCGTGTCGACTTTGCGGCACTTCCCGATCATCGGCGCGGACCTGCAGGTCGGCAGCGGCGGGCATGCGTTGCACGGCAGCGTGCTGGGCCTGATCGTGGGGATAGTCGGTCTGTTCTACGGAGCTCAGGGCGTGACGCAGACCGCTGAACAGACGATGTCCACGGTGTGGAACGTGCCCAAGGTCGACCGACCGGATTTTCTGCCGCGTCTTGGCCGCAGCGTCACCGGCCTGCTGATCATCGGCGCCGCCGCCGTGGTCCACGCCTTCGCATCCGGATACGCAACCGGCAGCGGGCGCTCCTTGGCCGTCGGGTTACCGGTCGTCGCAGCGCTGGCTGTGCTCAACGTCGGCGCCTATCTGCTCGCATTCCGCGTCCTGACCCCTGCGAAGGTGCCGTTAAGAGCGTTGCTGCCTGGGTCGGTGCTGGGCCGCGTCGTGTTCACCGCCCTGATCACCATCGGTACTGGTCTGATCCAGAACGTCGTCAGCGATAAGTCCAATACCTACGGCGCGTTCGGCACTGTCATCGGTATCGTCGCCTTTCTGGGCATCCTGGCCAAGGTCAGCATTTACGCCGCGGAGCTCAACCCGGTGCTGCACCGCAAGCTCTACCCGCGGCAGTTCCTCGTCGGTGACCCCACCGCCGCCGACGAACAGGTGCTGCACGACATCGCCCACCAGGAACGTCAACGCGACGACCAACGCATCGGCGTCGGGTTCGGCGACGCCGCCCCGGCAGAAGCTGCCACCAACGCCCGTCAGCAGCACGACGACGCGATCCAGCCCCAATTGGACACACAACCTGGTCAGTGACCACGGGCCGGTTTGCGGCGGCACCGGGTAACGCGCGCCGGTCTCACGGTTGCGGACCGCCACCGCGGACCGCAACCCGCAGGAGCTGGCTTCAGCCCTGGGTATCCATCCGGGCGACCTGGCGGGCCCGCATCTTCTCGCGTTGCTCGACGAACCGGCTGGCCTGGGCATCGAGCCTGACCAGGAACTGCGCCAACTCCTCCCGCGCCTTCTCCCCGGCCGGCCCGAGGTCGCTTCGGGTGAAGACGTTCCAGTACTTGAGCACCGGCAGCACCACCGCGTCGTGGTGCAACCGCAGGTCGTAGATCCCGCCTTGGCGATGGTGACGGCGTTGCGGGTGTAGCCGGGCATGTTGGCGCCCGGCATCTCGAAGCCCAGCACCTCGTCCCGTACCGCCTCCATGGTCAGGTCCGGAGCCATGTCGAAGGCGGCGGCCAGCAGGTTGCGGTAGAAGATCATGTGCAGATTCTCGTCCAGCGCGATGCGGGCGAGCAGCTGCTCGGCCAGCGGGCAGCCGGTGGCCCGGCCGGTGTTCCGGTGCGAGACCCGGGTCGCCAGCTCCTGGAACGACACGTAGGCGACGGTGCGCAGCACCGACTTGTCCCCGAGTCGTAACCGGCGGTCATGTGGGCGATGCGCAGGTTCTCCAGCTCGACGGGTCCACCCCGCGGGTGACCACCAGGTAGTCGCGTAGGGCGATGCCGTGCCGACCTTCCTCCGCGGTCCACCGACCGACCCACTGGCCCCAGGCGCCGTCCTTGCCGAACCGGGTGGCGATCTCCCGGTGGTAGGACGGCAAGTTGTCCTCGGTCAGCAGGTTGACCACCATGGCCACCTTCGCGACGGGGTCCAGCGGGGAATCCTCCGGGCGCCAGTCCTGGCCGCCGAGCAGAGCGACGTCCCGGCCCTGACTCCACGGGATGTAGTCGTGCGGCATCCAGTTCTTGAACACCGACAGATGACGGTTGAGGTTGGCCTCGACCACCGGCTCCAACTCGTGCAGCAATCGCGTCTGCATCCCCGCAGCATCGTTGCCGATGCTGCGGCTGCTGATCCCGGTGGCGGCGATCGTCACGTTCTCCCGGCGCATCCCGCCTGCGCGGAACGCGAAGTCAGGGCCCCCGGTGCTGACCAAAAGCGGTCGAGCG
The DNA here is from genome assembly GCA_964236185.1 of uncultured Nakamurella sp. Taxonomy (GTDB): domain Bacteria; phylum Actinomycetota; class Actinomycetes; order Mycobacteriales; family Nakamurellaceae; genus Nakamurella. Next base: position 5,497 of record CAXSEW010000173.1, read on the forward strand.
GCGCGGGCGGGCGTATTTGAGCGAGTATCTATCGGCTGAGTTGCCGAACCGCTGCGTGGAACTGATTACTCGGATTGAACGACGTAGGTTGACTCGGCGCGTCGTAGAAAGACGCCCACGAGATGGAGCGGGTGGGCCGCTCGATGAGCGGCTCGCGCGACCTCAGATTGGACGTTTGACGGTGCTGACGCCGATCTACCGGCAACGACCTCGACCACGTGCTACGCCTTTGAACGACATTGCGTGAACCGTTGGAGCAGCTCGCTCCGTTGACTGTGGGTTCAGCGGCGACGAGTCAGTTTGTTGACGGCGTTCAATGCTTTTCGCCGGTTGTTCGGATCTGCTGCATATGCTTTCGCCTTTGCGATGGCGGCGCGACCTTGCGGGCTCTGCAGGAACGCTCCGATCATGGCGATCGGCGCGATATTACGAAGTTTCCCTAACACGTAGGTATCTCCTCATCAAATTATGGTGGTGGGCGGTCAATGCCGGTATGGGTGTTGCCAGTCAATTGCGTAGCGGCCGGATCGTCACTGGCTTGAGCGCCGTGACGAACAGGGAAGCGTGCGGGCGGTGGTGAGGCTGCACGCCGAAGGGCGCCGAAGCAATGCGTGACCAGCGTCTCAGCGTCTATTCATCATTTGTTTCGCTGCGAATGCGGTGATGCCGGCCATCGCTGCTTTCATCAACGGATTCCCGCCGCCGCCGAGCATGCCGCCCAGCCCGCCGCCCGATCCGCCGCCGCCGAGCATGCCGCCGCCGCCGCCGCCGCCGAGCAAGCTACCCAGCCCGCCGCCGCTACCGGCGCCGCCGAGTAAGCCGCCCAGCCCGCCGCCGCCGCCGCTGAGTAGCCCGCCGAGTAGTCCTGGGGACTGTTGATGGACCTGGGTGGTCATCGCGGCCAGTGTTGCCGGGTCGTTGTCTTGCGGGCCGCCGAGGGGAGCCCCGGTATCGACGCCTTGCGAGCTGGCCTGGTCATGCAGCTGCTTGGCGTACTCGGTGCGGTCATCCGGGCTCATCTGCTCGAAGGCCTGCTGCGCCGATGCGCGGTAGGTGTCGGGGTCGACTTGTCCGGCGACCTCGTTGTATCGGTCGGCGACTTCTTGGTCGTCGTAGCCCTCGTGCGGCTGTCCTTGGTCGTACCGGTCGGTGAAGTCCTGGTAGTCCTGTCGGCGGTCGCCGCCGCCCATCAACTGCTCGAGCAGACCCATGGTTTGGTTCCTTTCCTGCGGCGCCTACGGCGCCGTTGGCCGATGAGTGGACGTGGGTGTGCTGTGGCTGGGTGTCAGCCGGTGTTTTCGTTGGTTGATTCGGTGATCGGGTCGCCGTCCTTAGCGCTGGTGGAGCTGATCGATGCCAGGTCGGAGTTGGCGCTGTCCAGGCTGCTGGTGTCGCCGCCGGTCAGTTTGGATTTCATGGCGCCGAACTTGTCGGCCGCCGCCGATAGCGGGGCGATCAGCACCTTGCACAATGCGGGGCTGGCTTTCACATCGCCGATGGCCAGGCGGAGTTCGTGTTCGTCGAACAGGGCGGTCGCGCCGCCTTTGACGATGGCGGCGACCCGACCGGACGCGCCCTTGTGGAAGGTGCCGGCCTTGAACGGCTTGTACAGGTAGCGGTGGAAGGTGCCGGCGGCCGCCCCGACGTGCGCGACGAACTTCGTCTTCGCGAAGTTGGTGGTGTTCGACGTCGGGCAGGTGGCAGTGCCGGCGGTGCTCGGGGTGGCCGCCGGACTCGCGGCGCCGACCGCCGCGACACCAGGGCCGGCGACAGAACTGGGGACGCTGTTGGTCGTGGCGGTGCTGGACTTCCCGCAGCCGGCGAGCACCACCATCCCCATAACCAGGGTCAGGACCAGCATTTTCAGGTTGCGCACGTACTTTTCTCCTCGATTTAGAAAGCCGACCTTCGCAGGTCGCTAACATAGGTTTGACTTCGGGGCGGTGCGGTCACTGCCGCTGCGGGTCACCGCAAATATCGGCATTTACGTCGTAAACATACAGCACTTCATGGCTGCTGGAGCTGCGAGCGGGTCAGGTCAGTTTTTGCCCACTGTTTCCAGGCGGTCGATGAGCAGTTCCAGGGAGTCGGCGAACGTTTCGGCGGAGCGGTCTTCGGACAGTTGCGGTTGCAGCCGTTGGAGCAGTGGGTAGCCGTCGAGGTCGGATTTCTTGGCCGGTTCCGGGTCGGGGTCGTCGATGGGTCCGATGTCGGCGCCCTGGGCGGACACCTCGAGCAACAGGTGGCCGAGCAGGAAGCTCGAGAAGCTTTGATACGCCGAGACGGCAGCGCGGTCGGAGAACCCGCAGCGCTGCAGGGTTTCCAGGAACGATTCCATCCATCGCAGGCTGCGCAGCGGTGGCCGTACCCATGGCGCGGCCGGTGGCCGGGTGGCGACCAGCGGGAACACCTGGGGGTGGGCTAGGGCGATCCGCCGGACGCCGTGGGCAAGGCGTTGCAGGTATTCCTGCCACGGCGTTGCGGACAGGTGTACGTCGGGATCGCCGTACAGCTCGTCGACAACGGATTCGACGATGCCGTCGAGCAGCTCGTCCCGGCCGGATACGTAGTGGTAC
>CAXSEW010000174.1:0-8023 GCA_964236185.1 uncultured Nakamurella sp.
CGACTGGACTCGAACCAGTAACCGTCCGATTAACAGTCGGATGCTCTGCCAATTGAGCTACGGAGGACCGGCACCCTCGCCACTGGCGGCGAGTGCTGGATAAGAATAGCCCACCAGGCGCTGAGGTTCGAACCGAGCGACGGGCGCGCGGCCCGGTCACCGAGCACCTGTGGGGACCACGGAACAGCTTGTCGGGTTCCGGTGCAGCGCCTCGATGACGTCGAAGGGGTGCGGCGTGCACAGCAGAGGTGTTCGTGACCGCCGGGGATGTCGGGGCGGGCCGGCGGATCGCCGCCACGATGTCGGGCGCTCGATCGCCGGAACGGTAGGCTCTCCGGCGGGGCGGTAGCTCAGTTGGTCAGAGCAACGGACTCATAATCCGTCAGGTCGTGGGTTCGAGCCCCACCCGCCCCACGTTCGAGCAAGTGGGAGGGCTTTCGATTGCACCCGAGCACCAGCGCCGTCGTGACTCGCGCACCTCGAATACATTGTCAGCGGTGTGCTGGTCGCGGTCCGGAACGAGAGGTTGCCCGCCGCGACGACCATGCCGCGGATGGGCCGCCAGCCTGAGTACCCAACCCGGACCGAAGCGCTGGGCCTCGGCCGAGGCGGAGGCCGCGTACCGCGCCTGGCGCGCTGGCGATGGCGTCACCGAACGCGGAACGATGCTGGCAGTGACGCGGTCGGCGCGGGCCCGCCACACATGAACCGCTCTACCCGCCGCCACGCGGTGCTGCGGGAAGCAGTGTTTGCTATGAGACTTCGTATCCAACGGGACCACATCAAGCTCTTCACAGGGTGGCCTGCTCGATCACCGGCAAGTTCCGAAGATGCCTCGACCACGACCGATGCGCCCGCATTCGCAGAGGTCATCGACTGACCAGAGATCGAGCAATGACCAGCTGCATGATCTCGTTGGTGCCCTCCAGTATCTGGTGCACCCGGAGGTCGCGCACGATCTTCTCTATCCCGTACTCGGCGAGGTATCCGTATCCGCCGTGAATCTGCAAAGCTCGATTGGCTACGTCGAAACCCGTGTCGGTGGCGAACTTCTTGGCCATGGCGCACAGGTGGATCACGTCCGCGCTACCGGCATCGATCGCATCGGCCGCCTTGTACAGCAGCAACCGGGCGGCCTCGAGGCTCGTCGCCATGTCTGCCAGGTGGAACTGCACCGATTGCAACTCGTCGAGACGCCAACCGAACGCGTGGCGATCTCTGGCATAGGCCAGCGACTTCTCCAGGGCGGCTTTTGCTCCACCCAGGGAGCTCGCGCCGATATTGACCCTTCCACCGTTGAGGCCACTCATGGCGATCAGAAAACCTTCGCCTTCCGCCCCGAGCCGGTTTTCGATTGGGACCCGCACCGATTCGAAGATGACCTGCTTGGTGGGCTGCGCGTTCCAGCCCATCTTGACTTCGTCGGGGCCGAAGGAAAGGCCTGCGGTCCCCAGTTCCACGACGAACGCGGAGATGCCCTTGGCTCCGGTGTCGGCTGTGCGGGCCATGACGACGTAGACGCCGCTCGCTCCAGCACCGGAGATGAACTGCTTCACCCCGGTGATCTCGTAGTGGCCGCCGACGCGGGTCGCTCTGGTCGTCAGCGCCGCGGCGTCCGATCCGGCCCCGGGTTCGGTCAGGCAGTAGGACCCCAGCGTCTCCATCAGGCACATGCCCGGCAGGATCCTCTGCCGTAGCTCATCCTTGCCGTAACGGTCGATCATCCAGGCGGTCATGTTGTGGATGGAGATGTAACTGGCCAAGGACGGACAGCCGGTCGCCAGTGCTTCGATGATCACCGCCGCGTCGAGACGAGTGAGGCCGGATCCGCCGACGTCCTCCCGGATGTAGATCCCGCCGATTCCCAGCTCGGCCGCCTTGCGGAAGGTGTCCAGCGGAAAGTGCTTGGTGCGATCCCACTGGACCGCGAACGGCGCCAAGAACTCGTCGGCGAACTCGCGAGCCACGTCGGCCAACGCCCGATGGTCGGCAGTGAGATCGAACATTGAAGTCGCCTTCGTGAAGCTGGGATGGTAGGTAGTCCGACTATCGGACGTCCGGGCAGTAGGTACAACCAATTGCGAGAGACGTCACACCGCAACGATCGCGACGACTGTTGCCCGTCGTCCAGCCGTCGGGCCGACAACCCACACGTCGCTCGAGCGGCATCAACCCAGCTTCACGTTGATCTGCTTCGTCTGGGTGAACCCTTCGATGGCGCCCTCGATCGAGAACTCCCGGCCCGACCCGCTGGCCTTGTAGCCGCCGTATGACTGGCCGATGACTTGGCCGCCGCCCTGGTTGACCTGCACCCACCCGGAGTCGATCCGGTGTGCGGTGTCGAGGGCGTCGGTCAGGTTCTGCGACCAGATGAACGCGGCCAGCCCGTAGTGGGAGTCGTTCGCCATCCGAATCACCTCGTCGCGGTCGCTCCATGGGATCGCGACGAGCACCGGGCCGAAAATTTCCTCGCGGGCGATGCGCCAACTGTTTTCCACGCCGCCGAAGATCGTGGGGGCCTGGTAGTAACCGTCAAGGCCTTCCGGCTCGTAGTCTGCTCCGTCCAGAACAACGCGCACACCCGGTTGCGCGCGGCCGTCGGCAATGTAGGACTTGATCTGTCGGTGCTGCGAGGCATTGATGATGGCGCCCATATCGGTGGTCTCATCCAGCGGATCTCCCACTTTCAAGGCCGCCGCTTTCCGTGCCACTACGTTCAGCACTTCGTCGTAGACGCTGTCGTGGATGAAAAGTCGCGACCCTGCTGTGCAGGACTGTCCCTGGCGCGTGAACCTCATGCCCAGCAGTACACCGTCAGCAGTGGAGTCGATCCGGTCTGTTGCGGCCGCGTCGGGAAACACGATGGTGGGACTCTTGCCGCCGAGTTCCAAGGAGGTGTGTGCCAGTCGAGCACCCGTCACCTCAGCGACACGCCTGCCGACTTCGGTGGACCCGGTGAAGGACACCTTGTCCACGCCGGGATGGGTCAGCAGCGCCTCACCGACCACGCTGCCCTTCCCGGTCACCACGCTCAACACACCGGGCGGCAGGAAGTCGGCGGCGATCTCGGCCATGCGCAGAATTGTCAACGGGGCATCGGCGGCCGGTTTGAGGATGACGGTGTTGCCGGCGGCGAGAGCGGCGGGAACCTTCATCCCGGCGATCATCAGCGGTGAATTCCACGGCAGGATCGCTGCCACCACGCCGAGCGGTTCGCGACGGGTGTATTGCAACTGGTCGTGACCGGCCGGTAGTACCGTTCCCTTGAACTCGCCGGCGACGCCGCCGAAGTATCGGAACAAGTTGACCAACGTCTGCGACTCGGGACGAGCCTGCGGCCGGAGCGCATTGCCGGTATCGGTGGCGGTCAATACGGCCAGTTCCTCCGCATGGACTGCCAGTGCGTCGGCAATGCGCAGCAACGCGAGTTGCCGTTCCTTGAAATGCAGATCACGCCAGGCGGGATAGGCTTTTCGCGCGGCCTCGACGGCCCGGTCGACATCGGCGACGTCACCGGCCGGGACTCGACCGATGACGGTATCCCGCCTGCTGGGGCTGTACACGTCGGTCCACCGGCCGGCTACGCCGGCTACCCATGCGCCGCCGATCAACATCGGATGTTCGGAGATCGCTACGTCGGTATTCAGAGTAGTCATCGTCAACCTTCGGATTTCAGGTAGCAGTGTCGGGTGGAGTCTCAGTGCGGAAGTGGGGTGTGAAGGGTGCCGTCGAACAGCTTGACAACTGCGGCACTGTCCCGGTCGCCCCAACCCAACTCGATCATCTGGTCCAGGTAGTCGACGATCAGCGACGCAAACGGCAGGTTCGTCGTCGTGGTCTGGCCGGCGTCAACTGCCAAGCCGACGTCCTTGCGCATCAGGTTGACGGCGAACCCGCCTTCGAAATCCCTGTTGACGGCAGCAGAAGGAACCACACCTTCTACCGGATACCAATTGCGCAGGGCCCAACTGTCCCCGGAAGACGTCGACGCAATATCGAAGAAAACTTTGGGGTCCAACCCGAGGCGGCCCGCCAGCACAGTGCCTTCGCACATTGCGGCCACATTGATCCCTAGCATGAGATTGTTGGCCAGCTTCGCCGCCTGGCCGTTTCCCGGCCCTCCGGCGTGGAAGATGCGGCCCGCCAGCACCTCGATGAGTGGTCGAGCCTGCTCGAGATCTGCTTCGGTGCCGCCCACCATGAACGTCAGCGATCCCGACGCCGCGCCGACCACACCACCGGAGACGGGCGCGTCCAGAAAATGGAAGCCGGCTGCGGACACCGATTCATGCAGCCCGCGAGCCGTGTCGATGTCAATCGTCGAACTGTCGATGAACAGCGCGCCGGGTGATGCATGTGCAAGGACCCCGGCAGGTCCCTCGAAGACGCCGAGGACATGCTGACCAGCGGGGAGCATCGTGAAGATGACGGCGCTACCAGTGACTGCGTCAGCCACCGACGCCGCGATCGTGACGCCCTTCTCGCTGGCGGCATCCTGTGCGGTTGTGCTCAAGTCGAAGCCGGCAACCTGATGTCCGGCAGCGACGAGGTTGGCCGCCATCGGGCCACCCATGTTGCCGAGGCCGATCCATGCGATCTGCACCTATATCTCCTTCGAATGGTGACCGTGAGCTGGTGAGCTCCCGACCTCGGATGAGGCGGTGAGTGCGCGTGTCTGGGGACCGCTGACCGACCGTTGGTGTGAGCCTGCCGCAGGACCAGTTCGGATACAACAGCGATCTCCGCACGGCTGTTGTGCAAAATGCACCTACGAGGAGCCCGACGATGACTGCTGACGACGTGTTGATCCAGCTCGCGGTAGCGCGCGCCGGTACTTTGCTGCGGCCGGCGCGGTGCTGGGCGTCGAGCACACCACGGTCTCCTGACGGTTGAGTGCCTGGGAGCAGCGAATCGGTCGACCGGTGGTCATTCGCACACCGAGAGGCTGTCTCCTCACCGACTTCGGCCGGTCACTGCTGGAGCGTGCCGAGCAGATCGAACGAACCATGGCATCGGTGCGGGAGCTGTCGGCGACCCCGGGACGAGCTCCAGCAGCACTGAGCGGATTGGTCCGCACAGCGGCGCCTGAGGCGTTCGGGGCCAGCTTTGTCGCTCCGGTGATCGCCCGCATGCACCGACTGCAACCGGCGGTGACGCTGGAGCTGGTTCCAGCTCCCGTCCGCTCGTGCAGGGCGTCGGTGCCGATATCGAGATCGGCGTCGGCGAACCGACTTCCCGACGCCTGGAGGCATTCAAGCTGGCGTCCCGACCAGGTCACTGAAACGACGGTCGTCAGACCTCAGCGCTCGAGCGGTGCGGACCGACGCCGGCTGGCACGTCGCCGCCCCGTCGCCCGGTTTGGCCGATCGCCGGGTCGAGATGACCGGCCCGCCGACCAGGAAGATGACGGTGAACGCCCTCAATTCAGCCGCAGACCTCTGGACGGCCGACTTCGAGGATTCGACGGCGCCCACCTGGGAACATCATCTCCGTTCAGCTGAACCTGTTCGACGCGCTGCGCGGACAGCTGTCGTTCACCGAGTCCGAACTTGATTACGCGGTCGGCGAGCGCACCCCCGACGGTGATGATGCGCCCGCGTGGCTGGCATCTGTGCGAGAAGCACCTGACGATCGACGGGCGCCCGTTGCCGGCGTCGCTGGTGGATTTCGGGTTGTACCTGTGGCACAACGCCAGCACGCTCATTGCAGCGGGAGCCGGGCCGTACTTCTACCTGCCGAAGACCGAATCGCACGTGGAAGCCCGGCTGTGGAACGACGTTTGGTGCTGGCGCAGCTACTACTCGACCTACCGTTGGGCACGATCCGGGCCACCGTGCTGATCGAGACACTGCCGGCGGCGTTCGAGATGGAGGAGATCTTGGACGAGCTGCGTGATCATTCCGCGGGTCTGGATACCGGGCGCTGGGACTACATCTTCTCCTACATCAGGACTTTCGCGCATCGCGGTGTTGATTTCGTGCTGCCCGACCGGGCACGGATCACCATGACGACGCCGTTCAAGCGGGCATACACCGAACTGCTGGTCGCCACCTGCCACGGCCGCGGAGCGCACGCCATCGGCGGCATGGCCGCGTTCGAGCCGAACCGCTCCGATGACAACGCCACCAAGCTCGCACCGGCCAGGGTTCGGGCCGACAAGCAACGGGAAGCCGGCGACGGATTCGACCGCTGCGGGGTGGCCCATCCCGCGCTAATGCCAACGGCGCGCGACGCGTTCACCCACGTGCTCGGTGACCGGCCGCACCAGATCGTCCGGCAACGGCCGGACGTGCGGGTGCGCAGCCGACCTGCTCACCACACCGCCGGCGCACCTGGCCGTCACCATGCAGGGCCTCAGGACCGACATCTCGGTCGCGCTGCACTACCTGGCAGCGTGGGTCGACGGATCCGGCGCCGTCGCCATCGACAACCTGATGGAAGAGCCGCCACCGTCGAGATCTTCAGAGCGCAGGTGCGGTAATGATTCCAGAGCAGCGTGCCCTTGGCCGAAGGGCCGACGGCGACCCGCGGCCTGGTCCAGCGACTGATCGCGGAGGAGCTGGCCAGGCTCGGACACGACGTCGACAACCGCCGGCGGCCGCACCTGGCCGCGGCGGCCGGCATCTTCGCCTACGGCGCCCTGGGTGACACCCTGCCTGCTTCTGCGGAAATGGGCCGGACCCACTGTGAGGACGGCACCGAACCGGACTGGGCGCTGGTCCGGCAGCGCCTCACCGACCAGATGTTCTGCGCCGACCACATCGACATCCCGCAGCTCCGCCGCCTCGCGCAGACCGTCGACGACTGGAGGTCCTCCATCACCGAAGGCATTTGCACCGGCATCAGCAACGGCCGGTCCGAAGGCCACAACCGGATCGTCAAGCACATCGGCCGCATCGCGTTCGGGTTCCGCAACCCCGCCAACCAGAAACGACGGATGCGATTCGCCTGCACCCGCGCTTCACGCCGGGCGGCAACCACGCTCAAGCCTTCGGCCCGGCGGAGCTGTCGACTATGCCCTGAAGTTCTCCAGCACAGCGGTGGACAGTCGGGGCCAGGCGACGGTTGCCCACGGACCGAAATCAGCGTCAGACAGGCCGACGCAGGCCACATTGGCAACCGGATCAACCCACAGAAAGCTTCCGGACTGTCCGAAATGGCCGAAAGTGGCTGGATCGTTGTCCGGACTTGTCCAATGCGGCCTCTTGGTACTCCGTATTTCGCATCCCAAGCCCCAGTCATTCGGCGTTTGGCGGCCGAACCCTGGCAGAATTCCGGTCAAGCCAGGAAAGGCGAGGGTGCTCGCCTGCCGGATGATCTCCGGCCGCAAGACCACCGGATTCAACAATTCATCGGCCAGTCGAATGAGGTCATCGATCGGACCCGCTGCGCCGCGGGCGGGCGAGCCGCCAGACGTCACACTTGCCATGCCCAACGGCCGCAGCACGCGGCCGATCAGTTCGTCGACGAAAGAACCACCGGTAAGGGAAGCCAGGTGCGCGGCCACCAATTCGTAGCCGGAATTGGAATATGTGCGGCGGACCCCGGGCGGTGCCACGGGTGTGTCACGGTCGAACGGGAGGCCGGAAGCGTGGGCCAACAGGTGAGCGACCGTCGAGCCGGCAGGTCCGGCGGGCTGCTCCAGCTCTATCGGGCCGTCCGCGCAGGCGTCCAATACCGTCAGCGCGGTCAGCAGTTTGGTCACCGAGGCCCACTGGAACTCGCCGCCACCGCCGACCTCCAGTCTGTCCAGCAGCCCGGAGCGGCCGATGACTGCAACTGCGGCCCGTTCGACCGGCCAGTCGCGAACCTCTGTGCGCAGATCCATTACTGACGTCCTTCCGATTCTCCGGCACTGCGGTGCGACGATATCGCTGCTGGTCCGGGTTCCTGCTCGTCCGGCCGTCCAGGCCAGCTTTTCACAGGACCGGAGGCTGACCCCGACGCGGCGTCGTGCGAGGCTCGTGGGCGCCCAACTAACCGAGACATTTCTCTTCGTTGTCAATTTCGGCCGGTCTGTGGT
>CAXSEW010000175.1:0-8010 GCA_964236185.1 uncultured Nakamurella sp.
AGGCCCGGCCACGCGAAGATCGTCTCCACCAGAACGGTTCCGGTGAGCAGCGATGACAGCAGCAGCCCGCCGATCGTCAGGGTGGCGGTGATCGCATTGGGCAACGCGTGGCGCAGGTAGATCAGCCGGCCGGGCAGCCGTTTCGCCCGCGCGGTGCGCACGAAGTCCTCTCCCAATACCGATAGCGTCTCCACCCGGACGATGCGGGACAGTGCGGCGATGGCGCCGATCGACAGCGAGGCGACCGGGAGGATGTACGAGGACGGCCCTGACTTCCCGGCAATGGGCAGCAGCTGCACCGACACCGCGAACAGGTAGACGAATACCACACCGAGCAGGAACTCGGGAATGGCGGCAGTCACCACCGCCAGCGAGGTGTAGGTCAGCTCGGCGCCCCGCCGCCGGCCGCCCCGAGTCAGCACCGCCATGCCGACGCCCAGGGGAATCGCCGCCAGCACGATCACCAAGAAGGCCAGCACCGCGATCTGCAGCGTGCTCGGCAGTCGGTCGGCGATCGTCTGGGACACCGGCAGTCGGTTCTGCAGCGAGACCCCCAGATCGCCGGCGAACAGGTGCCCGATGAACCGGAAGTACTGCACGACCAGTGCGTCGTTCAAGCCGAGATCGGCTCGCATCCGGGCCACCAGGGCCGGGTCAGCGGTCAAACCCAGGGCCGACCGCACCGGGTCACCCGGAACCAGATGGATGATCAGGAACGAGAAGGTGACCAAGACCCAGACCGAGATCAACAACCGGATCAACCGCCTGCGGATGAACTGCGCCCGAGCCGACGGATGCCGCCCGCGGACGGTTGCCGTGACCTGGGTGGCGCCCGCAACAGCGACGCCGGGCCGGTCGTGCGCCGGTGTGGTGGTCACGGATCAACTCCCCCGTCAGTTCCGAAAGCCGATGTAGGGCAGGCAGTGTAGCGCTCCGGCTCACCCTCGGGTCAGTCGCAGCGAGGACCCGACCAGCTCCCCACCTCCGATGGTGGCCTGGGCGTTCTTCAGGTACGTCGAAGCGTAGAAGTCATACATCTGCACGATGTCGAACTTCTTGTACAGGGCCTCCTCAGCCGCCGCCCACAGTGGACAGGCGGTAGCCACGTCCGGTGCGACTGCCGCTTTGGCCGCGGTGGTCGTGTACTCCGAATTGGCAATGTGGCCGAAATTCGTTCCGCCCGGCGGCATTGTTCCGGACACGAAAGGCACGAACTGGCTGGGCAGCGTCAGGCCGACCTGGATCCAGCCTGCGTCCCAGGCGCCGGTCGAGAAGAGGACATCGTTCAGCTGTGTGTCGGTGGCGGCCTTGAGCGCGACATCCACACCGAGAGCTTTCCACTGCGAGGCCAACAACTCCGCCGCCGCCGTGACTGCCTGACCGAACTGGGGCAAGTAGAGGAACGTCATCGCAAGCGGTTTCCCGGCCTTGGACCTGATGCCATTGCCGCTCACAGCCCAGCCCGCAGCGTCCAGCATCGACTTGGCCTTCGCGGCATCGAATTTCGGTAGGTTTGCGGTGACAGTGTCGGCCTGGCACGGGTTCGGCGCCAGGGTGATGGCGCCCTTGGAGGGGCCGCCCTTGCCGGCGACCGCCACCTTCATGATCTGCGCGATGTCGGTGCCGGTGGCCAACGCCTCACGGACCTTCGGATCGGCGCCGGGCCGACCGGCCGTCTCGTTGAACCAGGTTTCACCGGTCGGGGTAACTACGTTGATGGTGGGCAGTTTCGCCGCGTCGAGCCGCTTGGCGTCGTTGCCGGCGATGGCCGCGAAGTTGACCTGGCCGGCCAACAGCAGATTGGCCATGGTGGTCGGGTTGGCGACGACGCGGACATTCACCGAATCAGGAGTGCCCGGCTGGTCCAGGGCGGCCCCGGCCGGTCCCCAGGTGTAACCGGCGCGCTTGGTGTAGGTGTAGTGGTCGTCCGGCGCTGCCTGGGACAGCACCCACGGCCCGGTCCCGGAAGTCTTGCCGGCCAGCGATTTGTGATCCTTCAGACCGGCCGCGCAGATCATGAATACTCCCGCAAGGTTCTGCAGCAGGAAGGCGTCGGGCTTCGGCGAGGTCACCGTGACCGTCCCGGCGCCGGCGTCCGCGGTGGCTTTCACACCAGTCGGGAGAAAAAGCCCCAGCAGCGGCGATTTGTTGGCCGGGTTGGCGATGTAGTTGAGATTGTCCGCGGCGTCCTTGCCGGTGAAGGGGGAGCCGTCCGAGCACGTCACACCCTTGGTCATGGTCAGCGTCACCGAGTTGGCGGTGGTCTTCCAGCTCTTGGCCAGGCCGGATTTCACCGTTCCGTCGTCCTGTGCGTAGACCAGCGGGTCGTAAGCAAGGTCGGACACCGTGCGGGTGACTGACAACACCGTCATCGATGGGTCCAGATTGCCTGGATCGCTGGGCAAGCCCAAGGTGAAGGTCCCGCCGGTGGCCATCGGGACGCTGGCGGTCGACGACGGGGACGTGGGCGCGCCGGCACCAGCCGACGACGGGGACGTGGGCGCGCCGGCACCAGCCGACGACGCGGACGTAGGCGCGCCGGCACCAGCCGACGACGTCGACACCACCGATGAACCCTTGCTGCTGCTCGACCCGCTGCACGCTGACACGAGAAGGGCGGCTGCCGACAGGACGGCCAGGGTGCGGGTACGTCGCATGGGACTGAACCTCCGGTTTGATGTTGTGCAAAATGATTCACAGTCGCGCCGTTCGAGGGCATTGGCCCAGAGCACGGTCTTTTCTTCTCACCGTCGTCGGATGTAACCATGCACCGATCTCGCGCCCCGGGGCGGGTCGGCGCGGCGGGCAGTCGTGCTCTTCGTTAACGAAGCGTTATCTCAGCGGCCACGCGTCCGCAACAAGAGCCAGAGCGCCAAACGCTCATCGGGATCATCCAGATTGACCCCGAAGATCTCCGCAACTCGCCGCATCCTGTGCCGAAAAGTATTCTGATGCAGGAACAATTGCGCCGACGCGGTGGGCACGTCACCAGAAGCGTCAAGATAGGCACGCAGCGTGGCTACGTACTGGGACCCCTTGTCCGCGTCGTACGCAGCCATCTGGTCAAGTACCTCCAGCGACAGGCGCGGATCGTTCGCTATTATCTCTTGCAGCTGCAGCAGAATGGTCCGGCTGCGCACATCCGCGATCCCTGCAATGGCGGGAACGTCACCGCGCTCCGCGAGTACCTGCAGCACCAGGTCCGCGTCCTGCCGGGATTGCGTTACCGCGTCGAGACTGCGTGCGCTGCTTCCGATCCCCGCCCGTAACGGGACTCGCAGCGACTCCGCGGCGCGGGACAGAACCCGCTCCACGATCGCCGGCAGGACGGTTCGGTCGGTGACCCGAGTGGGCAGCAGCGCGTAGACGGTGTCCGACAGGGTCAGGCAGGCCGCCTTGCGGTGCAGGCTTTCGCAGAACACGGTGATCAGGTCTGCGATCCTGGCCAGCAGCGTGCCGTCCGGGTCGTCCGCCGTTCCGACGATCTGGAATGCGACAACGGTCAGGTCGTGGTCCGCTATCGACGGCAGCGCATCACCAAGCTGCCCCCGGCGGCCCAGCAGCACCGCGCGCAACGCCCCGGAGCGGGCGGCGCGGTCGAGATCGGTCGTCGTCCGCAACTTCAGGATGTGCAGAGATGCCAGCCGGGCCGCATCAGCCAGTGCCAGTTCCGCCTCGACCGGAAAGTCTGTGTCTCCTTCGACCGCCCAGATCGACCCGATCGGCTCCTCTCCAGCCCGGATGGCTGCCGCCAGTCGAGGCCTGAGGCCCGCCAACTCCACGCGTTGCACCGCCTCGCTGCGCCGCACCCGTTCATACAGGTCGACCAGCCGGAACTCGGCAGGCACCCGCCGACCCAGAATGCCGGCCTGCCGCACCTCGTCGATCGGTTGGCCGGGCACGTTGGAGTAGGCCAGCACCTGCTGGTGCACATCCTCGATCGCGATGGCCCCCCCGACCATCGCCGCGACCGCGTTGGCCAGGGCGAACAGGTCACCTGCGAGGCCGGAGGACAGTGATTCCTCCTCGCCGCGGCCATCACCGGCCACGCCGGCAGAGAGCATCAGGTGCAGATGCGTCCACGGGACGCTGTCGTCCACCAGCAGCAGGGCGATGCCCGCCGATTGGGCTGCGGCGACCGCAGGGGCTGTCTCGTCGCCGTAAGCTTTGATCACCACGGCGGCCAGTCCGCCATTCGACGCCGCCTGGATAGCCTGTCCGGTGACCGTCGACCCCGGCCGACACGCCACCGCCAGCAGTAACGACCCGGCCGGCGCGGTCACCCCCTCGGCCGTGTCCAGCAGGACCGGGGCCCCGGCGGTGACGTCCGAGCCCTGCGGTAGGCAGAGTGCGTGCAGCACCAGCGGTCCCAAACCGGTCAACACCGATTCCAAGGTGCTGCCGCCGCCGACGCTCATGGCGTCGAGCTAATCACACCGGTGATGTCGTGCCGGTCACCCTCCTTTCTGATCGCCTGTCCAGCGGAAGCCACTCCCGGGACACCGTCACCTCCATAGCCGTCAGGCAAATTGCTGCTCACGAGATCCAGCGTGACCTCACCATCCGCAGCGCACATCGTCGCTCCAACCGATAAGGCCGCTGTGACCAGGTCCGCTGCCGCCCATGGGCAGGTCGGCTGGAAGTCAGGAGTCGACGACGCGTGCGGCCGCTCCACACCACCTTGTGGGACGGTGATGCCGACCTGTGCGTCGAGAACAAGCGGTATTGCTCGAAGCTGGCGAAGCCGGGCGACTCAATCACCGACACGTGGCATCGCCCGCCCGATGTGCAGGAATCGGGCGTGCCCGTTGCCGTCATCGCCGAGAAAGACATGCGGCATGTGCAGACCATGCTCCGAAAGGAGTGGAATGAGGGAGTCGCTCGCGAAAGCGACCATTTGCTGACGCTCTACTTGCTGGCTCAGCCCGGCGATGATGTCTTTGGGTTGCTGTTCCGCCCAGATCTGTCCGTTGTCGTCCTGGGTGACCTTCAGGTCGGCGACCCGGCTGGAGTAGGTTCCGACGTGTCGAGCTGCGTCGATGCGGGGCGGGTCGACGGGCGGCGCCGGCAGCGCCGGAGTCTCGACCTCGGCCAGCTCGGCGAGGACGTGTCCGATGACGTCGCGGTACAGCGCATGCCCGTTGCCGCCGTTGGTCAGCAACGCCACCGCCACCCCCCGGCCGGGTACCAGGCGCAGGAACGACGCCTGGCCCAGGGTGTTCCCGTCATGGCCGATCACAGCATCGCCGGCCGTGTCGTAGAGCTCCCAACCCAACCCCCAGGCGTTGCCCAACACCCGCAGGTCGGGCAGTTCCACCTGCCGCTGCTGCATCGCGCTGAAGGGGGGTTGCAGCAGCGTGCCCCCGTCGGCCGCTGCGCCGCCCTGCAGATGCATGGCGGCGAACGCCGGCAGGTCCCGCGCACGCATGGCCAGCAGGGAACCGGCCGGCGCGTTGGACCGGGCCATCGCCCAGATCGGCGCCGGTACCTGCTCGGCGCCGGGCTCCAGACTCAGGTGTCCCACGGCGGCGCGGAACAGGATCGCCTCCGCAGCGCCGGTGGCTACATGGGTCAGTCCCAGTGGTGTGACTACGTATTCGCGTCGGCACGCGTCGTAGGGCTTGCCGCGCAACACCTCGACCAGGCGGCCGAGCACGCAGTACCCGGCGTTGTTGTAGGAGAACTGCTCACCCGGGTCGAACAACTGGGCGACATCACCCAGACCGTCGACGTATTTCTCCAGAGCGTCGTCACCCGGGACGGTAAGCGCCACGGCGAAGGCGTTGATGGTGCTCCGCCACCCAATATGCGGCAAATGATGGTGAAGCTGGACGAAGACTGGCCGTCCGTGTACCGGCATGCTGCGGAGGTGACCCGACGTCTGGAACTCGACGACATCAGTAATCTGCAGCTGCCCAGCGAGCCGGCCATTTCGGCGAACGGCCGTCATGTCGTCTACGTCCTGCGGACCACCGACGCCCGAAAGGACACCGACCGCTACGGTCTCTGGTCGGTCCGGGCGACGCCGACAGGTTGGGGCGTCCCGACCCAACTGACCGCCGGCGTCGCGGACACCTCCCCTACGTTCTCCCCCGCGGGCGAGGACATCGCGTTCCTGCGCCGCGACGAAGGACCGGCCCAGCTGTACCGGCTGCCGGTGAGCGGGGGCGAGGCGCAGCGTCTCACGGAACTGCCGGGCGGCGCCGGGGCGCCGGTGTGGAGCCCGGACGGCGAGTACCTCGCGTTCACCGCGCCGGTCGACCGTGGACCCGGCCACGCCGACGGCGCAGCCGCGAAGGACGCTCCAGTTCGGGTGACCCGGCTGGGTTACAAGGCCGACGGCGCTGGATTGCAGCGCACCACCCGGACGCATGTGCACGTGCTCGACGTGGCGTCCGGAGATGTGCGGCAGCTCACCGACGGCGACTGGAACGCCGGCCGCGCCGCCTGGTCATCCGACAGCACGCACCTGGCGTTCGCCGCCGACAGTGACGCCGATGCGGATGTCACCGGCAAGACGGCCACGCACATCATGGACCTGAGCGGCGGACCGGTGCGTCGGGTCAGGAGCGGCCTGGATGTCGCCGGGCCGATGGTGTGGACCGCCGACGGAGCGGCGCTGCTGACCGTCGGTCAGCGCAGCGTCGCCCCGGGCCACGCCGGACTGTTCCGCCGACCACTCGACGGTGCCGTCGGCGACATCCGGGACCTCGCCGGACCGCTGGACCGGAACGTGATGCCCGGCGGTCCCGGCTACCCCGGAGGGTTGCCGCAGCTCACCGCTGATCACCGGTCGGTCGTGTTCTGCGTCCGTGACGGGGGCTGCTCGCACGTCTACGCCGCCGCCGTCGACGGCTCGGAACAGCCGCGGCCGGTGATCGTCGGCGACGACGTCGTGGTGTCCGGGCTGTCGTTGGCGGCCGGCGCCGACGTCGCCGCGGTGGTGCTCAGCGACCCGACCAGCTACGGCGAGGTCGCCGTGGTCGACCTGACCGGCGGAGCCCTGACCCGGCTGACCCAGCACACCGCGGCCAGCCTGCCCGACCTGGAACTCCTGCGACCCGAACCTCGCACCTTCACCGTGCACGACGGTAGCCAGGTGCAGGGCTGGCTGCTGCGGGATCCGTCCGCGCCGACACCGGCGCCGCTGCTGATCGACGTGCACGGCGGCCCGCACAACGCCTGGCACCCCGCGGCCGACGCCGCCCACCCCTACCACCAGGTGCTGGCCGCCAGCGGCTGGTCCGTGTTGCTGCTGAACGTCCGCGGCAGCGACGGCTACGGCACCGACTTCTACAACGGTGCTGTGGGCGCCTGGGGCACCGCCGACGAACGTGACGTCCTGGACCCTGTCGGACAGCTGGTGACCGAAGGGGTCGCCGACCCCACCCGGCTGGCCATCACCGGATACAGCTACGGCGGCTACCTGACCTGCTGGCTGACCGGCCGCACCGACCGGTTCGCCGCCGCCGTCGCCGGCGGGGTGGTGTCAGACCTGACCAGCATGTGGGGTACCAGCGACGTCGGCCCCTCACTGGGCGGGCAGGAATGGCCCGATCCGTTCACCCAGGCCCACCAACTGGCGGCACAGTCGCCCTGGTCGCAGGTAGGCGCCGTCACCACTCCCACGCTGCTGCTGCAGGGGCTGGCCGACGACCGCTGCCCTCCGGGGCAGGCCGAGCAGTGGTTCACCGCACTTCGCAGCCGCGGCGTGCCGACCGAAATGATCCTGTACCCGGGCAGCTCACACCTGTTCATCCTCAATGGCCGCCCCTCGCACCGGGTGGACTACAGCCGCCGGCTCATCAACTGGATGGAGCAACACATGAACACACCGTCGTCCGGGCGCGCCTCGATCGACCAGCAGCACTGGCAACGTCGCCTCGACGAGCTGGCCGCCAAACACAAGGTGCCCGGCGCCACCCTGGCCATCCGGCGGGCCGGAGAACCCGGTGAGGAGTTGAACGACCAGTTGGTCGAAGCCGCGACCGGAGTGCTCAGCACGGCCAC
>CAXSEW010000176.1:0-7951 GCA_964236185.1 uncultured Nakamurella sp.
GTGACGTTCCCGGTCGTGCTCGGCGTCGATGGCGACACCATCTCCACGGCGGCTGCCGACCTGGCAGCCATCACCGTGTCCGGCGAGGTCGTGGCCCACACCAAGGGCCCGAAGATCGTCATCCACAAGTTCAAGAACAAGACCGGCTACCACAAGCGCCAGGGGCACCGCCAGCCGCTGACGCAGGTCAAGGTCACCGGTATCACTGCCGCGTCCACCCCGACCGCCGGCTGAGAGAGGTAGTACAGACATGGCACACAAAAAGGGCGCATCCAGCTCACGCAACGGCCGCGACTCCAATGCCCAGTACCTGGGCGTGAAGCGCTTCGGCGGCCAGGTGGTCAAGGCAGGCGAGATCCTCATCCGCCAGCGTGGCACCAAATTTCACCCGGGCGACCTGGTCGGCCGCGGCAAGGACGACACCCTGTTCGCCCTCGCCGCCGGGGCGGTGGAGTTCGGCAGCAAGCGTGGCCGCAAGACCGTCAACATTGTTCCGGTGCTGACGCCGGTGCCGGCCGAAGCCGAGGCCGTCAGCGTCTGAGTCGGCTGCGATCGGTTCACCGATCGCCGTGCACAAGCTCCAACGAGGACGGGTCCGGGCTCCCCGGGCCCGTCCTTCGCTGTTCCACCACCGGATCAAATGCGGAATCGCTCCGTCCCGTTGATCGTTGTTCCACTTCGTCCCGTCATCCAGGCTCAGCAAGGAGGTACCCATGGCTCGATTTGTCGACCGGGCCGTCCTGCACCTGCAGGCCGGTGACGGCGGTCATGGTTGTTCATCGGTTCATCGGGAGAAGTTCAAGCCGCTCGGCGGTCCCGACGGCGGCAACGGCGGTAACGGCGGCGACGTCACGCTGGTGGTCGACCCCAACGTCCACACGCTGCTCGATTTCCACTTCCACCCGCACGCCAAGGCCGGTAACGGCAAGGCGGGTGCGGGTGATCACCGCGAGGGCGCCAACGGCGCCGGGCTCGAGCTGGCCGTGCCGGAGGGCACCGTCGTGCTCGACGAGGACGGCCACCTGCTGGCCGACCTGATCGGTCCCGGCACCCGGTACGTGGCCGCCAAGGGCGGACGGGGCGGGCTGGGCAACGCCGCGCTGGCGTCCAGGTCGCGCAAGGCACCCGGATTCGCGCTGCTCGGCGAGCCCGGCGACGGCGCCGACATCACGCTCGAGCTCAAGTCGATGGCAGACGTCGGCCTGGTCGGCTTCCCCAGCGCCGGCAAGTCCTCGCTGGTGTCCGTCCTCTCGGCGGCCCGGCCGAAGATCGCCGACTATCCGTTCACCACCCTCGAGCCGAACCTGGGTGTGGTGACGGCCGGCGCGGAGATCTTCACCATCGCCGACGTGCCCGGGCTGATCCCGGGCGCCAGCCAGGGCAAGGGGTTGGGCCTGGAGTTCCTGCGGCACATCGAGCGCTGCTCCGTGCTGGTCCACGTGGTCGACTGCGCGACCTTCGAGTCGGGTCGCGACCCGGTCTCCGACGTCGAGGCGCTGGAAAACGAGTTGTCCCAGTACACCCCGTCGCTGTCCGATGACCTCGCCGAACGCCCGAGGCTGGTCGTGCTGAACAAGATCGATGTGCCGGAGGCGCGCGAGCTGGCCGAGTTCGTGCAGGCCGACCTCGAGGCGGCCGGCTACCGGGTCTTCCCGATCTCCACCGCCACCCATGAAGGCCTGTCGGCGCTGCGCTACGCGATGGCCGAGGTGGTGGCCGGTGATCGGGCCGCGCGCCCGGCGAAGGTCGCTCCGCGTCTGATGGTGCGGCCGGCGGCGTTCGACGAGGAGCAGTTCAGGGTGTCGGTCGATCCCGAGGTCGACGGCGGTTTCCTGGTCAGCGGTACCCGTCCGGAGCGGTGGATCCGGCAGACCGACTTCAACAACGACGAGGCCGTGGGTTACCTGGCCGACCGGCTGGCCCGACTCGGCGTCGAGGAGAAGCTGGCCAAGCTCGGCGCGAAGCCGGGCGCACCCGTGCAGATCGGCAACATCAGCTTCGATTGGGAGCCGACGACACTCGCCGGCGTGAATCTCGAGCCGATCGAGCGTGGCTTCGATCCCCGCATCGACCAGATCGACCGCGTGGGTGCCGCCGACCGCAAGGCACTGCACCGGCTGCGCCGCGGCCTGGAGGTCGAGAACCCCGAGCTGGTGGACACCGACATCGAGGTGCTGCGGGCCCGGCTCGAGCCCCGCGAAGGGGGCGCCGCGGCCTGGGACGACGACGGCTGGTCCGAGACGTCCTGGGAAGGTCTGGAACCGACCGTCCTGGAACCGACCGCCCCGGCCGATGGCGTTCGGGAGCAAGAGCAGCAGCGATGAGGCTGCCGGCTGCGTCCGATGCCGATTCCCGGGCCGCCCGGCCGGAGTCGGGTACGGCCCGGGCCAGCATCGCCGCGGCACGCACCGTGGTGGTCAAGGTCGGGTCGTCCTCGCTCACCTCGGCGGCGGGTGGGCTCGACGCGGCCCGCCTGGATGCGTTGGTCGATGCGTTGGCCGCCCGGTCCGCGGCAGGGAGCTCGGTGGTGCTGGTGTCCTCCGGCGCGATCGCGGCCGGGCTGGCTCCGCTCAACCTGACCCGCCGGCCGCGGGATCTGGCCACCCAGCAGGCGGCCGCGTCGGTGGGCCAGCAGCTGCTGGCCCAGCGGTACGCCGGATCCTTCGCGCGGCACCGGCTGCAGGTCGGTCAGGTGTTGCTGACCAGTGACGACGTGGTGCGGCGCTCGCACTACCGCAACGCCCAGCGCACCTTTGCGAAATTGCTGTCTTTCGGCGTCATCCCGGTGGTCAACGAGAACGACACCGTGGCCACCGCCGAGATCCGTTTCGGTGACAACGACCGGCTGGCCGCGTTGGTCGCCCACCTGGTGGGCGCCGATGCCCTGGTGCTGCTCTCCGACGTCGACTCGCTCTACACCGGCGACCCGCGACTGCCCGGGTCGCGCCGCATTCCTGACGTCGCCGGGCCGCAGGACCTACGCGGCGTCACCATCGGATCGTCGATCAGCGCGGTCGGCACCGGCGGCATGGCGTCGAAGTTGTCGGCGGCCACCATGGCGACCGGCGCAGGCATTCCGGTGCTGCTCGCCGACGCCGCGCAGGCCCACCTCGCGCTGGCCGGCGGCCCGTCAGCACCCAGCGGCCTGGACGAGGGGATCGGCACCGCCTTCGCGCCGGCCCTGCGGCGGACCGGGGCCCGCCTGTTCTGGCTCCGCCACGCGGCGACCAGCGCGGGCTCGTTGACATTGGACAGCGGCGCGGTGGCGGCGGTGGTGCAGCGCCGGAAGTCGTTGCTGCCAGCCGGGATCGTCGCTGCCGCAGGCGACTTCGAGTCCGGTGACGTGGTCGATCTGCTGGGACCCGACGGTGTCGCGGTGGCTCGCGGGTTCGTCGGCCACGACGCCGCCGCGCTGCCCGGCATCATCGGCCTCTCGCTGTCGCAGCTACCGCCGGACCTGCGTCACGAGGTCGTGCATGCTGATGATCTGATCGCCTTTTCCACTGCAGGAGGTTCGTCATGACCATGCTGGATGCGGGTCCGGCACCGAGCGGGATCCCGGTGGACCAACCGGCCACCGCCGCGCAGGTGCTGGAGGCCGCCCGGCGGGCCAAGGCGGCCGCCGCCGTACTGGCGCTCGCCTCGACGGCGGCGAAGAACACCGTACTGGCGGCGATGGCCGCTGCTCTCCGGGCGCACCACCGAGACATCCTGATTGCCAACGACCGTGACGTCGAGGCGGCCGAGAACGCCGGGACCGCGCCGTCCCTGGTGGACCGCCTGCGGCTGACCCCGGCCCGCATCGAATCGATGGCCGGCGGCCTGGAATCGCTGGTGGCGCTGCCTGATCCGATCGGCACCGTGGTCCGGGGCGGCGTGCTGGCGAACGGCCTCACGCTGACCCAGCTCCGGGTGCCGCTCGGCGTGGTGGCGATCATCTACGAGGCCCGCCCCAACGTCACGGTCGACGCAGCGGGCATCGCGCTGAAGTCCGGTAACGCCGCGCTGCTGCGGGGCAGCGCGTCGGCGTGGCAATCCAATGCGGTGCTGGTCGAAATCTTACGGGAAGTGCTTGTGGCACAACAGTTACCGCGTGACGCAGTGCAACTGGTGCCGGGCACCGACCGGGCGTCGGTGACCCACCTGATGACTGCCCGTGGGTTGGTCGACGTGATCATCCCGCGGGGTGGCGCGGGCCTGATCAAGGCCGTCGTCGACGGCTCGACGGTGCCGGTCATCGAGACCGGGGTGGGCAACTGCCATGTCTACGTCGACGCCTCCGCGGACCGGAAGATGGCGCTGGACATCCTGATCAATTCCAAGGTGCGTCGCCCGTCGGTGTGCAATGCGGCCGAGACACTGCTGGTGCACACCGACATCGCCGCCAGCTTCCTGCCGATGGCGCTGCAGGCGTTGGCCGACAACGGCGTCACCGTGCACGCGGACGAGGCGATCGTGGAGATGGCTGGCGGGGCAGCTCATGTGGTGCCCGCGGTGGCTGCCGATTTCGACACCGAGTACCTGACGCTCGATCTCGCCGCCGCGATCGTGCCGGACATCGACGCGGCGATCACGCACATCAATGTTCACGGCACCGGGCACACCGAGGCGATCGTGACCGCCGATCTGGCGCGGGCTCACCGCTTCGCCGCCGAGGTCGATGCGGCCGCGGTGATGGTGAACGCCTCGACGGCTTTCACCGACGGCGGAGAGTTCGGCCTCGGCGCCGAGATCGGCATCTCGACGCAGAAGCTGCACGCTCGCGGGCCGATGGGGCTGGCGGAGCTGACCAGCACCAAGTACGTGGTCACCGGGTCCGGTCAGACGCGGGCCGGCGCATGACCAACGGCACGCACCGCCGCCGGATCGGCGTCATGGGCGGTACTTTCGACCCCATCCACCACGGTCACCTGGTCGCCGCCTCCGAGGTGGCCGACCGGTTCGCGTTGGACGAGGTGCTGTTCGTGCCGACCGGGCAACCCTGGCAGAAGAGCGGGGTCAGCCCGGCCGAACACCGCTACCTGATGGCCGTCATCGCCACCGCGGCGAACCCGCGGTTCTCCGTCTCCCGGGTGGACATCGAACGGGCCGGGCCGACCTACACCCGCGATACGCTCCTGGACCTCCGCGCGCGCGAGCCCGATGCCGACTGGTTCTTCATCACCGGCGCGGACGCGCTGTCGGCGATCATGGGCTGGAAGGACGTCGATGCGCTGTTCGAGCTGGCGCACTTCATCGGGGTGACCAGGCCCGGGTACGTGGTCGGCGACCTGCCTCTGCCCTCCGGCGCGGTGAGCATGGTCGAGGTGCCGGCGTTGGCCATCTCCTCGACCGACTGCCGACGGCGGGTCGCCGAGGGCGCACCGGTCTGGTACCTGGTGCCTGACGGAGTGGTGCAGTACATCTCGAAGTATGGCCTGTACGCCGACCCCCCAGTTCTTTCACAGGCGAGCCTGGCTACCGCAGTCGTCGGCACGGTCCGTGCCGGCACAATCGAAGGAGAGCAGTGACCGCAACAGAATCCGCCATCACCATGGCAAAGGTGGCCGCCCAGGCCGCCGCCGACAAGCTGGCGAAAGACGTGCTGCTGGTGGATGTCTCGGACCGCCTGGCCATCACCGACATCTTCGTGATCGTCACCGGTGCGAACGAGCGGCAGGTGGCCGCCATCGTCGACGAGGTCGAGGAAAAGATGCGCGAGGCCGGCGTCAAGCCCGTCCGGCGCGAGGGCGAGCGCGACGGTCGCTGGGTGCTGCTGGACTTCCTCGACGTTGTCGTGCACGTGCAGCACTCGGAGGAGCGGGTGTTCTACGCACTCGACCGGTTGTGGAAGGACTGCCCGACGATTCCGTGGGTCGACGCCGACGCGCCGGCGCAGGGTGCTGCGGCCGATACGCCGGCTGTTGCCCCCGTGACCGGCGGCGACGACGATCCCGCGGACTTCGGCGACGACGACGCGCTGCATCTTGCTGCTGACGACGCGGGTGTCGGCGGCGGACGTCGCGCCGAGTGACGCTGTCCCACCTGGTCCTGCTGCGGCACGGTGAGACCGACTGGAATGCGGAGGCGAGGCTGCAGGGCCACCGCGACATCCCGCTGAACGCCGTCGGCCTACGCCAGGCAGCTGCGGCGGCGCCGTCGGTGGCCGCCTTGCAGCCGGACCTCATCGTCTCCTCCGATCTCGCCAGAGCCAGGGTGACCGCCGCCGCTGTGGCGGAGCTGACCGGGCTGTCCGTGGGCGTCGACGCGCGGCTGCGCGAGACGTCGATGGGCCGCTGGGAGGGTCTGACCCGGCAGGACGTCGTCGCCGGCTGGCCGGGGGAGTGGGAACGCTGGCGGACGACCTCCGCGCACAACTCACCGCCGGAGGGCGAGTCGAGGTGGCAGGTGGCGCAGCGGGCAGTCGAAGTCGTGGCCGAGTTGGACGGCGGGACCGCCGATCGGGCGCTGCTGGTGGCGCACGGCGGTCTGATCGTGGGCCTCACCGGACTGCTGCTGGATCTACCCGACGATTCCTGGGGCACCCTGATCGGGATCGGCAACTGTCACTGGGTGGTGCTGCACCGGTTCATCGGTTCCTGGCGCCTGCACTCCTACAACGCCGGTCTCGGCGGAGTCATCCTGCCGGGTGATGACGAGGAACTAGCCGGCGCCTGACATCAATCGGGCCTGGTGACGCCGGTCGGGGGCGGCGTCACCAGGCCACCGGTGTTCAGGAGCCGCTCGGGGCGTTGCTGATACCGGTGGCGGGCAGAAATCGCCCGCCAGGTCGGCCCGAGGTAGCAGGTCGGCCCGGGGTAGTTGTCCCCACCCACCTGGGTTGTCCACATCGCCGCCGTCGCCGTGGTTGACACCTGCTGATCTCCCATAGCGTCCGACGGGTGCGCAATCGACCTGACTCCCGCGGCCGGCTGGCCGGTCTGACCCCGGCTGGGTCACCCCGTTTTCGGCCCGGCCAGGAGGCACCGGACGACGACGATGACGACGGGTGGGCTCCACTTCCGCTGTCGGCCCACGGTCGGGCTGCCGATCCGCCGTACCGCGGCGGGTGGGTCCCAGATGTCGGGACCTTGCCCCTGCCGCAGGACCAACCACGCGAATCGACCGCTGACGGCGCCGCGCCGACCGGCCACGGTTTCGCGCTCCGGCACGATGCCGCGCCCCGGTACGACGACGTGGTCGAGCCGCCGGACGAGGAGGACCCGGAGCCGGCCGATCCGACCGAGGGTCACCGAGCCACGCGAGTCCGGTACTCACCGCACCACGCCTGGGGACGGGTCGCGCAGCGCTGGGTACCGGAACCGCTGCGGGACGCCCGGGTCGATCCCGGTCGGCGGGGTGCGCTGCTGCTGACCGTGGTGGCGGCCGTCGCGGCCCTGGTGGCGGCCGTCGGGGTGTGGCGCGATCAACCGGAAGCCCGTCCGGTGCAGGCGGTATCGCTGGCGCAGGTCGGTGAGGGGACGCTGACGGGCGGCGTGGCGACGACGACCGGCCGGACGACGAACCCGTCGCGCGCCGCGTCGTCGCGGACGACGAACCCCGCTGGCGGTAGCGCGGGTGGCGCCATCGGCGGCGAGGCCGATGGCACCGCCGCCCCCGCTCGCGCGACGGTCGCTGCGGAGGTGCTGATCGTGTCGGTCACCGGTGCCGTGAAGCATCCGGGATTGGTGCGGTTACCGCCCGGATCGCGGGTCGCCGACGCCATCGCCGAGGCCGGTGGTGTCACCACCGCGGCCGATCTGACCGGGGTCAATCTGGCTGCGCGGCTGACCGACGGGGCGTCCGTGGTGATCTCCGATCAGACGGCCGGGAGCAGTGGTTCGTCGGTATCGGGACTGGGTTCCGACGCCGGCAAAGGCGGCAACGGCGACACGAACGGCAACCGCGACCGTGCGGCCACTGCCAGCTCCGGTCAGCCGGTCAGCAAGGTCGATCTGAACACGGCCGACGC
>CAXSEW010000177.1:0-7935 GCA_964236185.1 uncultured Nakamurella sp.
CGGCGGCCCGGCCGAACTGGAAATCAGCGAGCAGCGCGGTGGTCTCGGCGCTCACCTGGTCGAGCCGGTCCAGCACCCACCGGTCTGCGGCGCTCACCGCGGCCGCGTCGACCGCTGCCGGTGCGGCGCCGTTGAGCAGCGCGAACTTGGTCGCGTTGAACAACTTCGAGCAGAAGTTGCGGGCACCCTTGACCCAGTCCTCGGCGATCGCCTGGTCGGCACCGGGATTCGCGCCACGGGCCAGGGTGAACCGGACGGCGTCGGCGCCGTAGCGGTCGATCCACACCAGCGGGTCGACGCCGTTGCCCTTGGACTTGGACATCTTCTTGCCGAACTGGTCGCGGACCAGGCCGTGCAGCGCAACGGTTTCAAACGGCACGTCCGGCACCTCGTCGGCAGCGTCGCCGCCGCTGAGCTGGGGCAGGTGGGTGCCGAACATCATCATCCGGGCCACCCAGAAGAACAGGATGTCGTAGCCGGTGACCAGCACCGAGGTCGGATAGAACGCCCGGAAGGTGTCGGTCTGCTCCGGCCAGCCCATCGTGGAGAACGGCCACAGCCCGGAGGAGAACCAGGTGTCCAGCACATCAGGGTCCTGCACCCAGCCCTCGCCCGGCGGCTGCTCGTCCGGCCCGACACAACGGATCTCGCCGTCGGGTGAGTACCAGACCGGGATCCGGTGACCCCACCACAGCTGGCGGGAGATGGTCCAGTCGTGCATGTTGTCGATCCAGTCGAAGTAGCGCCCGGCCAGCTCCGGCGGGTGGATCCTGGTGCGGCCCTGGCGGACCGCGTCACCGGCGGCCTTGGCCAGCGGCGACACGGCGACGAACCACTGCAGCGACAGGCGCGGCTCGACCACGTCGTCGGACCGCGAACAATGGCCGACGGCGTGCAGGTACGGACGCTTCTCGGCGACGATGCGCCCTTCGCCGCGCAGCGCCTCGGTGATCGCGGCACGCGCCTCGAACCGGTTCATGCCGTCGAAAGCCGTTCCGGTGCCGATGATGTCGGCGGCCTCGTCGAGGATGGTGATCGCCGGCAGGCTGTGCCGGCGGCCGATCTCGAAGTCGTTCGGGTCGTGCGCCGGGGTCACCTTGACCGCGCCCGTACCGAACGAGGGGTCGACGTGGTCATCGGCGATGATCGGGATGCGGCGACCGACCAGCGGCAACTCGACGAAGGTGCCGACCAGGTCGGCGTACCGCTCGTCGTCCGGGTGCACGGCGATGCCGGTGTCCCCCAGCATGGTTTCCACCCGGGTGGTCGCCACCACCACGCAGGCACCGGGCCGGTCGGTGCTGTCGTAGCGGATCGAGACGAGTTCGCCCTCGTCGTCGGAATGGTCCACCTCGATGTCGGACAGCGCGGTGCGACAACCCGGACACCAGTTGATGATCCGCTCGGCGCGGTAGACCAGGCCCTCGTCGTAGAGCTTCTTGAACACCGTCTGGACAGCGGCCGACAGCCCGTCGTCCAGGGTGAACCGCTCCCGGCTCCAGTCCACCGAGTCGCCCAACCGCTTCATCTGGCCGAGGATCGCGCCGCCGGATTCCTGCTTCCAGTCCCAGACCTTCTGCACGAACAGATCGCGACCGAAGTCGTGGCGGGTCTTGCCGTCGACCGCCAACTGCTTCTCGACCAGGTTCTGGGTGGCGATACCGGCGTGGTCCATGCCGGGCAGCCACAGCACCTCGTCGCCGGACATCCGGTGCCAGCGGGCCAGCACGTCCATCAGGGTGTGATCCAGGGCGTGACCGATGTGCAGGTCGCCGGTCACGTTCGGCGGCGGCAGCACGATGGAGAACGGCTTGCGCTCGCCGGAGACCACACGCTGCTCGTCGGCGGTGAAGTACCCCGCCGCCAACCACCGCTGGTACAGCGGTACCTCGACTGCCGCCGGATCGTACTGGGCGGGCAGGTCGGGGGTCGGGCGTTCTCCGGGCGTCACGCTCTCAGTTTAGGTCCGGCCCGCCACCTCCATTGTCGAGCGCCCGACCGACCACGCCGCGCCGCCGGCCGCCAGCGGCCGCCGGTGCCGGGCGGTGAACCAGCACGCGGCTCAGAGCTCCGCCTCCGCGGCCGCCCCGTCGCCGTCCGCGGTCAGGTACATCGGGCCGTAGACGGCGTGCTCGCCGTCCATCAGCGTCACCGTCGCCACCCCGTCGCCGGACAGTTCCTCGAACTGTTCTCCGAGCCAGTCCTCGGCCGCCGCCTGCGAGGCGAAGGTGACGGCGGGCTCGCTCATCACCACCCCGGCCTCGTCGGCGCACAGCCAGCGCCACTTCGCCGCATCATCCACAGATCCATCCGACGAACGGTGGTCGGGCGCGACGCTCATGTTTTCTCCCTGTGCAGCGGGTGGCCAGCCGGTCCGGCGTGTCCTCCGGGCGGGCACGCGAGTGTCCCGACGGTAGCGTGATCCCCGCCGCGGACCATTCCGGAGCCGGGCGGAGGGAGACGTCGATGACCGTCGAATTCGACCAGGTGACGCCGCCGCACCAGGACCAGACCGGTCCGCAACCGCTGCTGGGCACGCTCGGGCCGCTGATCCGATTGCTGGAGGCCTGCGCCCGGCCCGGTCAGGACCTGCTGGTGCAGCCGCGGCTGGTGGTCTTCGCCGGTGACCACGGCATCGCGCAGCTGCAGGTGTCGGCACATCCGGTGACGGAGACGGCCAAACGCGCTCTGGACCTGTCCATGGGCGCGGGTGCCATCTCCTCGATGGCCGCGGACGCCCGGGTCGGCGTCTCGGTGGTCGACATCGCCGTCGACGCCGACCTGAGCGCCACCGGCGTCAACTCGTCGGTCAAGGTGCGACGGTCGTCGGGACGCATCGACATCGAGGACGCGCTGAGCGAAACCGAGCTCGACGCTGCGCTGGCGGCCGGCCGTGCGGTGGCCGACGCCGAGATCGACGGCGGCGCCGATCTGCTGATCGGTGCCCTGTGCGGCGTCGGCGCGAGCACTGCGACGGCGGTGCTGGTG
Source organism: uncultured Nakamurella sp. (assembly GCA_964236185.1). GTDB lineage: Bacteria > Actinomycetota > Actinomycetes > Mycobacteriales > Nakamurellaceae > Nakamurella. Next base: position 2,989 of record CAXSEW010000177.1, read on the forward strand.
GCCGGACTGACCGGCCTCGAACCGGTGGACACCACGTCCCGCGGCTCGGGCATCGGGGACGAGGCCTGGATCCGGAAGGTGTCGGCCGTGCGGGATGCGCTCTACCGCACCCGGTTGGCCGGTACCGATGCAGCGACCATGCTGCGGGTGGCCGGGGGTGCCGACCTGGCGGCGCTGACCGGATTCCTCGCGCAGGCAGCTGTGCGGGGCGTGCCGGTGATGGTCGACGACGTGCCGAGTACCGCGGCGGCGCTGCTGGCCAACCGGTTGGCTCCGGGTGCCGAGGCGTACGTCGTGGTCACCTCACTGGCCCCGGAACGCAGTCACCGGCGCCTGTTGGATCTACTCGGGCGGGACCCGTTGACCGCCTGGTCGCTGCGGCTGGGCGATGGTGCCGGTGCGCTGCTGCTGGTGCCGACCGTGCGGGCGGTGGCCCGGTCCGCCGGTCCGGGTGGGATGGCCGGCGACAGCACCCGCACGGCCGACGCCATCGACAGCTGGGATCCCGAGCTGTTCTGACGCCGTACGGTGTCCGCCGCAGCGGTGATCAACGTTTGAGGCCCTTCCTGGGCGCGGCGCGCCCCGAAAGGGCCAGGTTCGCTGATCAGCCGAACCAGCGGCGCCACGAGCAACCTCCCGGCACTCACCGCACTACGATCAACCCGCTAGCGCACCACGCTCGGCAGGCCGAACACCGTGCGCACACCCGGCGAGAACAGCGGCCGCAGCATGTCCCCCGCTGTCGGGACGCCGACACCGGCGACGAGATCGTCGCTCAGGTCAAGGATCTCGCACTCGTGCAGCGGCCAGGTGTCGTGCTGGTTGGGCACCCAGATGGTGCGTCCGGCGACCCGGGTGTGCAGCCCCCAGCGCGCCGTCAGCCAGATCTCCAAAGGCGTCGGCGTCGCCACATCGCCCACTCGCACGGTGAGCCGGCTGCGCAGCGCCTGCCGACCGCCGCCGGGCCACCGCCGCCGCGTCCGGTAGCGCCAGAGGTCCCCCGCGTGCACGGCCTGCATCGCGGACCAGGTGTAGGGCAGGCCCAGCGCATAGCGCGCGAGCAGCACGGTGGAGAGCCGTTGCGCCTCCAGGGTGCGGAAGACGATGCCGCTGCGTCCTTCCTCGTCCACCGAGTACAGCCGGACGTTGGTCTCGCAGAAGTCGCCGAAGTACGGCACCGGCAGCCGGCCGCCCGGACCGGCGCCCCGCATCACGAACGGCACCAGGCCGACATAGGTGTACCCGTCGATCACATCGGGTTCCACACCTGCCGGGAACAGGTGCCGCACCGCATCCGGGTCGACCGGCCAGTGCACGAAGGTCAGACTCTCCCATCGCTGCGCGGACAGCGCCCGGCCGGTGAGTGAGGGAGCGAGTTCGGAGACAGCCATCACCTCACAGTAGGCGCGGACCTCAGCCGGGTAGCGGGCCGAAGACGGTGATCGGCGGCACCGGTCCGGTCCAGGGCCGGATGTCCACCAGGCAGGTGTGCGCGCTCGGGCCCTGGGCAAGGGACGACGTGCCGTGGTCGGGCGTCAGCGCGTTCGGGTTGCCGTGTACGTCCAAGCCGCCGGGGGTGACCGGGTCGTACCAGGCACCGGTCGACAGCCGCAGCACCGACGGCCGGATGTCGGTCGACAGCACGGCGCCGGCCAGGCACGACCCGCGGTCGTTGAACAGCTCGACGACCGAGCCGTCGGCGATCCCGCGGGCCGCGGCGTCCGCCGGGTGGATCAGCACCGGCTCCCGGCCGGCGACCTTTCCCGCGCGCGAGTGGGCGCCGAGGTCGAACTGCGAATGCAGCCGCCGTTCCGGCTGCCCGGACATCAGCGCCAACGGGAACCGTTGCGTCACCGGCGATCCCAACCACTCCGAGGGTTCCAACCAGGTCGGGTGCGGCGGGCAGTCGGCGTAGCCGAAGTCGGCGATGGTGGCGGAGAAGATCTCCAGTCGACCGGTCGGCGTGGCGATGGGGTGCGCTTCCGGGTTCTGCCGCAGCGCCCCATACGGTGTCGCCGGCCGGTCGAGGTCCGGCAAGGCGACCCGGCCGCGCTCGACGAACTCGGGCCAGGACGGCAGGTCCGCGCCGACGGCCCCGGCTCGGGAACGGGTCTCGCCGTAGAGGTGCTGCACCCACTCGTCGGCGGTGCGCCCGCCGGTGAACTTGTCGCCGAAGCCGAGTTTGCCCGCGATCCGCGCGAAGATCTCGAAGTCGGTCAGCGCGTCCCCGGCCGCGTCGACGGCCGCGACCATCGCCATCAGGTACGGGTCCTCGCGTCCGGCGGCGAAATCGGTGCGTTCCACGAAAGTGGCAGCAGGCAGCACGATGTCGGCGTGCCGGGCCAGCGAATTGGCGAAATGCTCGTGCACCACGACGGTGTCGGGGTGCTGCCAGGCCTCCGCCAATCGGTTCAGGTCCTGGTGGTGGTGGAATGGATTCCCGCCGGCCCAGTAGACGAGCCGGATGTCGGGGTAGGTGTAGCGGCCGCCGTCGTAGTCGAACTGCTCGCCCGGCCGGGTCAGCAGATCCGCGATCCTGGCCACCGGGATGAAGTCCGAGACAAGGTTGATGCCCTGCGGGAAAGCGGCGACCGGCACCCGGGACAGCCGCATCCCGTTGCGGTGCAACGCACCCAGCGCATTACCGAAACCGCCGCCCGGGAGCCCCATCGACCCGGACATCGCCGCCAGGGTGAGTCCCATCCACGGCACCTGCTCGCCGTGGTCGGCCCGCTGCACGGACAACGACGTCGCGATGACACTCCGCTGCGTGGCCACCCGCCGGCCCAGCTCGCGGATCACCTCCGCCGGTAGCTCGGAGATCGCGGCCGCCCACTCGGCGTCCTTGACCACGCCGTCGCCGCGCCCCAGCAGATAGTCCCGGAACACCGGCCAACCGGTGGTGCAGCGGGTCAGGAAGTCGACGTCCTCGAGCCCGGCGGCCACGATGGTGTGCGCCATGCCGAGCATGATCGCCACGTCGGTGCCGGGGCGGGCCGGCAGCCAGGTGGCGTCCAGGAAGTCGGCCGCATCGGTGCGCAGCGGTGAGACGGAGACGAAATCGACACCGGCCAGCCGGGCGCCCCGCTGGGCTCCCGGAGAGGTGTGCGCACCCAGTCCGCCGTCGTTGACCTGCACGTTGCGCAGTGCCAGACCGCCGAAGGCCACGACCAGCGAGCAGTGCTCGGCGATCTCGTCGAAGGTCGGCGAGGAGTCCATCGCGCTCTGCCAGCCACCGGCCACCCGGCGGGTCAGCACCGTGACGGCGGCCGAGGAGTAGCTGTCCACCGAGCGGGTGTAACCGCCGGACATGTTCAGGAAGCGGTGGATCTGCGACTGCGCATGGTGGAAGCGGCCGGCCGAGCCCCAGCCGTAGGACCCGCCGAAGATGGCGCTGTTGCCGTGCTCGGTGCGTACCCGCTCGATCTCGCCGGCCACCAGCACGGCGGCGGTGTCCCAGTCGACCGGCTGGTAGGTGTCGTCGCCGCGCCGCCGGACCGCGCCCCGGCCGGCGGGGCCCGGCCCGTGCTCCAGCCAGCCCCGGCGCACCATGGGCACGGTCAACCGTCCCGCGCTGGTCAACGCGTCGGCGACCGAGCCGCCGATCGGCGACGGATGCGGATCGTCCGGGTGCGGGTCCAGCCCGAGCAGCCGGGAGCCGTCGGTGCGGGCGAGGTAGGTTCCGAAGTGGGTGGCGGTCGGGACGCTGCGCACCCCGTCCGGCGCACCGGTCACTGCAGGGACCAGTCGATGGGCTCCGCGCCCTGGTCCCCCAGCAGCTCGTTGACCTTCGAGAACGGTCTGGAGCCGAAGAAGCCACGGTCGGCGGACATCGGGGACGGGTGCACCGAGGCGACGTACGGCACGCTGCCGAGCATCGGGATCAGCGTCTGCGCGTCCTTGCCCCACAGCACCGCGACCAGGGGCCCGCCGCGCTCCACCAGCGCCTCGATGGCCCGCTGGGTAACCGGCTCCCACCCCTTGCCGCGGTGTGCGGCCGGCGTCCCCGGAGCCACCGTGAGCACCCGGTTGAGCAGCAGCACACCGGAGTCGACCCAGCCGCCGAGATCGCCGTGGGTCGGCGGCGTCACGCCGACGTCGGTGCGCAATTCCCGGTAGATGTTGACCAGCGACCGGGGGATCGGACGGACGCCGCGGTCGACGGCGAACGCCAGCCCGATCGCGTGTCCGGGCGTGGGATATGGGTCCTGGCCGACGATCAGCACCTTCACGGCATCGAAAGGTGCCTGGAACGCCCGCAGTACGGCGGGTCCGGCCGGCAAATAGCTGCGCCCGGCCGCGATCTCAGCGCGCAGGAAGTCGCCCATCGCGGCGATCTGACCCGCGACCGGTTCCAGCGCTCTGGCCCATCCAGGGTCCATGTCGGCTACCGGCGGTGCCATCGCGGCCCTCCTTCCATCGTCGTGTCCAGGCTTTCCGGGATGCCACCCGGCCCCGCCGGTGGCGGCTGTGCCACGAGGTCGGCTGTCCGGCGGTCGGTCAACCGAAGTGGTCCCAGCCGCCCGACCCGTCCCGGGTGGCGCCGTCGACGGTGACCGCGGCACCGAGGTCGCCGACGATGCCGACGGTACCGATGCGCTGCCACCCCGGCGGCAGGGTGGACCCGGCCGGGAAGGTGGCGACCAGCGGATGATCGTCGCCGCCGGAGAGCAGCCACTCCATCGGATCCCGGCCCAGCGCGGCCGCCACCTCCACCAGTCGCGGATGGATCTCCAGCGCGGCGGTGCGGATGTTGATCGACACCTCCGACGCCTTCGCGATGTGGCCGAGGTCGGCGACCAGGCCGTCGGAGACGTCGATCATCGAGGTGGCGCCGGCGCCGCCCGCGACGACCCCCGCCGCCAGCGGCGGCTCCGGCACCCGGTAGGCGCCGACCACGGCAGCGGGTGAGCGGAACCCGCGGGACAGCACCGCCAGCCCCGCTGC
>CAXSEW010000178.1:0-7926 GCA_964236185.1 uncultured Nakamurella sp.
CCGGAGATAGACGACCACGGCCGACTGGCGGAAGTCATCGGTCTCCAACACCGCCGACTCCAGCCCGCGTGCCGCGAAACCGGCCAACGTGGCCAGCGTGAGCTCCGTTCCCAGGCCGCGTCCGCGTGAGGCAGCTGCTACGCCGACGTAGTGGACGTAGCCGGATCCGGGGTAGGTCTCGGGCAGGAGCCGCTCGGACGCGATTGCCGCGAGGGAGTCGTCGGTGGCGGGCAGCACCCAGGTGACCGGCACGTCGGGAGCGTCCAGCAGATCCGCTCGCACCCGATCGACGCTCCAGGATTCATCGAACGTGGCGGTCAGCAGCCGCGCCAACGCCGGACCGTCGCTGTCGGTCGCCGGCCGGATACCGGCGACGGCAGGACCCCTCCAGGGCAGTGGCCCGGGGTGGGTCATGAACAGCTGCGTCATCAGGGAAGGGTACGAATCACCCGCAGAAAACGGAACGGTGTTCGGCACAGCCGAACGCAAGTCGGACGCGCGCGGCGTTCTGCCACCCCGAACAGCGTTCTGTCGTTGGAGGTCGGGCACATAGCCTGACCCGATGAGGGCAGAGCCGTTGACCGATGGACCAGCACCGAACCTGGTCCACACTGCTTCCGCGCTGTCCGGGTCGCGGTGGTGGCAATCTCCTGGATGCTCCGGCCGGTTCGGCGTGGGACGGGTGGACATCACGCCGCCGGTCGGAATCCGCATGCGCAACTGGGGTTTCGGTGACGCGGACCTCAGCACGGGCGTCCACCGCCCGCTCACCTTGACGGCCCTGGCATCGACCACCCCGGGGTCTATCGGGACCATCGGAGATGGCCTTTCCCTACTGCTCACTGCCGACCTCGGCTGGTGGCGCACCGCCGAGGACGAGATGGCCGTGCGCGGCGCCGTGCTCAACGCCTTTCATCTGACCGCCGATCGAGTGCTGCTGCACCTGGTGCACACCCACGCCGGGCCGTCGATCTGCTCGCAGGACGTCGACCTGCCCGGCGGCGCGCTGGTGCCCGGGTACCTCGAGCAACTGCAGACCGCCGCCGTCCAGGCCTGTCGTCTCGCTGTCGACGACCTGGGACCGGGCTCGCTGACGTTCGGTGCGGGCACCAGCGGGCTGGCCGTCAACCGGGATCAGCGGGTGGGTGATCGAGTGCTGCTGGGCTTCGAACCCGACAGCGCCGCCGACAGCACGCTGGTGGTCGGACGACTGTCCAGGCAGGACGGGTCGCTCGCCGCCACGATCGTCAACTATGCCTGCCACCCGACCACCCTGGGCTTCGACAACACCCTGCTGTCACCGGATTTCATCGGGGCGATGCGCGAGCGGGTGGAGTCGGGTACCGGCGGCGCACCCTGCCTGTTCCTGCAGGGCGCCAGTGGCGACCTGTCCGGACCGGTCCAGTACCTCGCCGACACCGACCGCGCGGACCGGTACGGAGACGCGCTCGGGCACAGCGCGTTGGGCGTGTTGGGAACGCTGCCACCACCGGGCACGGCGCTCGCCCTGGACAGAACGGTCGAGTCCGGCGCTCCGCTCGCCGTGTGGGCCGAGGTGCCCGCGGAGTGGACGTCCCAGCGGTCGGTGGCCGCCTACGACGTCGAGGTGCAGCTGCGCGACCTGCCGTCGATCGCCGAGCTCGACGAGCGGTGGGCCGACATCGACGCCCGCGCCCGACGGGAGCGGTTGCAGCGCGCGCAGCGATTGCAGGCTACCTATCGGCCGACCGGCTCGGCGCCCGTCGACGACACGGTCCGGCACCCGCTGTGGGTCTGGCGGCTGGGCGATGCCTACCTGGTGGCGCAGCCCGGCGAGGCGTACTCGGCGTTCCAGCGCACGCTCCGGCAACGGCACCCGGACAAGGTCATCCTCGTGCTCAACCTGACCAACGGGCCCGGCTGGATATACCTGCCGCCGCGGGAAACCTTTGCGGTCGACCGCTATCAGACCTGGCAGACGGTGTTACGCCCCGGGGCGCTGGAATCGCTGGTCGCAGCGGCCGACCGGCTGATCACCGATCTGGCGAACCAGTGAAGCGCCCGCTCCGGTCGTCGGGATGGACCGCGGGAGACGACGAGACGGCAGTGGGACACCGGGTCGCCCTGCGCATGGGCGGCGCCGCGGTCACCTCGTCCGACGACCGCCCGATCATCGGGATCTGCCACAGTGCCAGTGATCTCAATCCGTGCAACCTGCCGCTCGCGAACCTGGCGGTAGCGGCCGCTGCAGGCGTGCGGGAAGCGGGCGGCGTACCGGTGGTGTTCCCGACGTTGTCGCTGGGCGAGGACCTGATGAAACCCAGCGCCATGCTGTACCGCAACCTGCTGGCGATCGAGGTGGAGGAAACGGTGCGCGCCAACCCGATCGACGGGCTGGTGCTGCTGACCAACTGCGACAAGAGCACGCCGGGTGCGCTGATGGGCGCGATCAGCACGGATCTCCCGACAATCCTTGCCGTCGGCGGAAATCGACCGGCAGCGCTGTTCCGTGGCAAGCGCGTCGGCAGCGGCACCGACCTCTGGCGGATGTTGGAGCAACGCCGGGCCGGGGCGGTCAGCGACGAGACCTGGCACGAATTCGAGCAGTGCTACTCGTGCGGTACCGGGTCGTGCAACACCATGGGGACGGCGTCCACCATGGCGCTGATGTCCGAGGCGCTGGGCTTCTCGCTGCCGGGCGCCGCCACCGTGCAGGCCGGTTCGGACCGGAGCGTCGCCTTGGCCGCCGCGAGCGGGCGCCGTGCGGTCGATCTGGTCCGGGAGGATCTGCGGCCCTCCCGCATCCTGACGCCGGCCGCCCTGCACAACGCCGCTGCCGTCCTGCAGGCCATCGCCGGCTCGACCAACGCCGTGCTGCACCTGGCCGCGATCGCCGGGCGCCGAGGTCTGGCGTTCGACCCGGCGTTGCTCGAGCACATCGGTCGGGCGGTACCCGTGCTGGTCGACGTCGAGCCGACCGGCCGGTACCTGATGGTCGAGTTCGACACGGCCGGCGGGCTTCCCGCGTTGCTGGACGTCATCGCCGATCACCTCGACACCTCCGCCGTCACCGTCACCGGCGCGCCGCTGGCCGGTCGCCCCGGGCCGGCGGGAGAGGTGATCCGGCCGCTGGCCGACCCCCTCGTCGACGGCCCGGCCCTGCGCACGGTGAGAGGGTCCCTTGCGCCGGACGGCGCGATGCTCAAGGCCGCAACGTCCTCGCCTGGGCTCTGGCGGCACCGCGGGCCCGCTCTGGTCTTCGACGACTACGCCGAGATGCGGTCGCGGCTGGACGATCCCGCGCTCGACGTGGACGAGGACACGGTGCTGGTGCTGCGCGGGTGCGGCCCGGTCGGTGTGCCGGGAATGCCGGAGTGGGGCATGGTGCCCATTCCCTACCGACTCGCGGGGCAGGGCGTGACCGACATGGTGCGGGTGACCGACGCCCGGATGAGCGGGACCAGTTACGGCACCGTGTTCCTGCATGCCGCGCCGGAGGCAGCGGTCGGGGGCCCACTGGCGTTGGTGCGCGACGGAGATCCCGTCGAGGTCGATGTGGAGGCCGGGCGGCTGGATCTGGCGATCGACGACAGCGAATTGGCGTCGCGACGATCCCGGTGGAAGCCATCGCCGTCGCCGCACCTGCGGGGCTGGCCGGCGCTCTACCAGCGCTCGGTGCTGCAGGCACCGCAGGGTTGCGATCTCGATTTCCTCGTCGCCGACACCTCTGCCAAGCAGGCCTTCATCGAGCCGGTCATCGGTCGGTCCTGAACGTCTCCCCAGGCACTCCCCTCTCGTGGGAGAGAACAGGGACATCGGCGCATCAGCTCATCGCTCCGTCCGAGGGTCAGTCAATGTCAGCCTCATGCATCCGATCGAAATCAGCTGGGAACACCGACGCGTGAAATCTTCTTCCGGGCCGAGTGGAGTTGTTCGCGGTCACCCCGGCGTCCGGCACACCATGCGAGCCGTGAGATCCCTCATCGACCACAGGTGACGAGTCGATCTTCGCCTCGTGCATGTTCACCGCCCTCACCTCGCCTGCACTGCCCGCTGTCCAGCAGATTCGATGAAATGAGCCTAGACGTGATCAGCCGTCATTGCCCGGGCGCGTAGATGATGATGGCGGCGCCGAAGAGACAGACCACGGCGCCGGTGATGTCGTACCGGGTCGGTCGGAACCCATCGAAGAGCATGCCCCACGCCAGGGACGCGGCGACGAAGATGCGGCCGTAGGCGGCCAAGACCCGGCCGAAGTTGGAGTTGGGCTGGGCGGTGGCGATGAATCCGTAGGCGGCCAGCGCGAGAACCCCGCCCAAAGCCAGGGTCCAGGAGCGGTGCTCGCGGATGGATTGCCAGATCAGCCAGCAGCCGCCGATCTCGGCGAGCGCCGCGACGAGAAACAGCAGGATCGAGCGGATGACCGTCATCGCCTCACGGTAGGCGCCGCCTCAGCTGGTGGCCTCGTCCACTACTTCCAGCACGTGGCGGTAGTCCTCTCCGGTGGCCCGGTGCATGCCGATCTCGCAAGTCCGGTTGGCCGAGACGTATTCGGTTCGAACGCCTCTCGCGGCCAGCCGCGCCACCTCGGCAGCTTCGGGTGCGGTGGCCGAGGCGGTGAGCTCGGGGTGCAACAGGCCACGGTCCCCCGCGAAAGCGCAACAACCCCAGTCGATCGGGACCGTGACATCCTCGGAGACCAAGCGCGCCAACGCCACCAGCGACGCCGTGCTACCCAGCTCGGTGGTCGAGCAGGTGGGATGCACCACCACCGCAGGCACCGGCCCGGTGACCGTGAGCCGCGGCGCGACGTTCTCAACGACGAAGTCCAGTACGTCGACCACGGTGAATTCCGGGGTGAGCACGCCCAGCCCTTCCGCGCAGGAACTGGCGTCGACCACCACGGGCAACCGGCCACCGTCGGTGGCGGCCGTGAGTGCGGTGCGGACCAATCCGGCCATCCGGGCGTGACCGTCCAGGTGGCCCTTGGATTTCCACGGCGTGCCGCAGCACAGACCGTTCAACCCGTCCGGAGTCCGCAGCGGCACCCCGGCCCGCTCACAGAGCCGGGTCAACGCGGCCGCGACACCGCCACCGAACATCGAGCCGACGCACGCGGTGAACAACACCGCTTCCGGTGCTAGGGCAAAGGACTCGGCACGACGGCGACCGCCGCGGGGCAGATCATCGTCATACAGCGGCACATTCTCCGCGCCGGCCATGACCCGGCCCAGCTTGGTCGCCCCGACCGGGACCGCCGCGGGCAGCCGGTCGGCAACAGTCAGCGCGATGGCGCCGCCGCGCGACGCCGCCGCCCAGTGGCCGGCGGCGACGTTCCAGCCCCGGTTCGCGGTTTTCGACGCCGACGATGCCCGGAGTCGGCGGACCAGGTCGCCGGTGTTGATCAGCACCGGACAGGCGGTGGCGCACATGCCATCCACCGCGCAGGTCTGGACACCGTCGTAGTCGTAGTCGGCTTCCAGCTGCTGCACCAGCGCCAGATCACCGCGGTCCCGCGCCGACGCCATCTCCCGGCGCAGCACGATCCGCTGCCTGGGGGTCAAGGTGAGCGAGCGGGACGGGCAGACCGGTTCGCAGAAGCCGCATTCCACGCAGCGGTCCACCTCGGCTTCGACGGTCGGGGTGGGCTTGAGGTCCTGCAGGTACGCACGAGGGTCGTCGGACAGCAGCACCCCCGGATTGAGCAGGCCCTGCGGGTCGACCAGCGCTTTGATCTCCCGCATGACACCGGTCAGCACCGGGCCGTACTGCCGCTCCACGAACGCCGCCATGATCCGGCCGGTACCGTGCTCGGCTTTCAGCGTCCCGGACAGGCCCAGCACCAGATCGACCATGTCCTGGGTGAAGGCCTCGTAGCGGGCCATCGACGTCGGCGAGTCGAACCGCTCGGTGAGCATGAAGTGCAGATTGCCGTCCCGGGCGTGGCCGAAGATGACCGTCTCGCCGTAGCTGTGGTCGCCGAACAGTTCGGTCAGGCCACGGCTGAGCTCACCGAGCCGTCCGACCGGCACCGCGACGTCCTCCAGGAGAGCACTGGTGCCAGACGGACGGGCCGCCGCCATCGCGCTGTAGAGGCCTTTGCGGCTGTGCCAGAGGGCGGCCCGTTCTTCGATGTCCGACGTCAGCTCGACAGCGCTGACCAACGGCAGCCCGGCCAGGCCGCGGGCGGCCGTGTGCCGCAGTTCGGCGAGTGCAGCGGTATCGGCCGCCTGGAGTTCGACGAGCAGAGCCGCATACCCGCCGCGACCCAGGGCGCCGGCGTCCAGCCGGCGGATCGGCGCGGGGCAGGCCGGATCCAGCCGCGCCACCCGGAGCGAAGCAGCGTCCAGCAGCTCGGCGGTAGCCACCCCGGCGGCCGAGACCTGCGGCACCGCTTCGGATGCGGCCTGCACGCTGTCGAAAACTAGCAGTCCGGTCGCGGCGTGCGGCAGCACCGGAACCGTGCGGAATACCGCCGACCCGACGAAGCCGAGCGTCCCCTCGCTGCCGACCATCAGGTGCACCAGGATGTCGGCGGGATCGTCGTGGTCCAGGAAGGCATTCAACCCGTAGCCCATGGTGTTCTTGATCGCGAACAGCCGTCGCAGCGTCGCCACACTCGCACCATCGCCGCGGATCCGGTCGCGCAGCGCGAGCAGTCCGGCGTGCAGCCCCGGTTCGGCGGCGGCGAGCACATGGTCCGCGTCGGGGGCTGCGGAGTCCAGCACGGTGCCCGAGGGCAGCACCAGCACCATCGATTCCAGGGTCCGGTAGGTGTTGAACTCGGTTCCGCACTGCATCCCGGAGGAATTATTGGCGATCACGCCGCCGACGGTGCAGGCGCCGTCGCTGGCCGGGTCCGGCCCCAGCCGGGTGCCGTGTGCGCCGAGGTGGGCATTCACCGTCCGCACCGTCACACCCGGTTGCACCCGCACCCGCGCGCCGCCGTCGAGCACCTGCACGCCCTGGAACCCGGTGCGGGTGTCGACCAGCACGGAATCCGAGATTGCCTGCCCGGACAACGAAGTACCGCCGCCACGGAAGGTCAGCGGCACACCCAGTCGGCTGCAGGCGCGCAGCACCTCGGCCACCTGGTCGGTGCTTGCGGGGGTGACCACCGCGCGCGGGTGCAGCAGGTAGTGCGAGGCGTCGTGCGCCCGGGCCAGTAGATCGAGCGGCCGACCGGTGACCTGCGCACCCTGGCTGCCCAAAGCCTGCCGCAGATCGTCAGCGAATCTCTGGTGTGCCATCGTCGAAACGGTAGGCGACGGCCGGCTCGGCCGGACGTCGGGGCTCACCGGGTCACCGGCAGCCCCGACGTGGGCCGTACCAGCGACAATCAGCTGCTCACCTTCAGGAACTGTTCGGCGATGAACTCCGCCTGCCGGATCGCCAGGGCGACGATGGTGAGTGTCGGGTTCGCCGCCGCGCCGCTGGTCATCAGCGAGCCGTCGCTGACGAACAGGCCCCGGACGTCGTGGGCCTGGCCGAAGCTGTCCGTGACGCCGTCCTCGGGACGCTCGCTCATCCGGCAGGTGCCCAGGTTGTGCGTCGCCGGATAGGGCGGGGTGTGATGCGTCCCGGTGGAGCCGACCGCACGGTAGATCTCGTCGGCCCGGCTGTAGCCGTGCTCGCGCATCGCCACATCGTTGGCATGGTCGGCGAAATGCACGTCGGCCGACGGCAGGCCCCACTGGTCCTTGAACTCGCTGTTGAGGGTGACCCGGTTGGTCTCCTGCGCGAGGTCCTCGCCGACGATCCACATGCCCGCGGTGTTGCGGTACGCGTCCATGATCTCGGTGAAATCCGGTCCCCACGAACCGGGTTCGGCGAACGCCGCCAAAAAGGCCGGCCCGAGTGACAGGGTTTCCATGTAGTAGCCGCCGGCGAAACCGCGGGAGGTGTCGAGCCTGGCCTCGTCGGCGATGATGCCGGCCATCGTCTCGC
>CAXSEW010000179.1:0-7909 GCA_964236185.1 uncultured Nakamurella sp.
CCTACCAGACGTACACGCAGGGTGGCACATATTTCGACGGCATGGACCGGGTCATCACCGCCGCCGGGAAGGTCGGCATGAAAGTTCTGCCGGTGCTGGAGGACGGCCCGGGCAACTGCACCACCATCGACCCGGCCCAGCCGAAGTACAAGTACAAGGGCGACACCTGGTTCTCCGCCGGTTACAAGGTCCCGTACGGCAACGCGTCGCTGTCCTACCGTGACTACGTCAAGCTGATCGTCGCGCACTACGCCGACAACCCGGCGATCCTGGCCTGGAGCATGATCAACGAGGCGGACACCAGCGCCCGGGACAGCGCGGGCAAGACTGTGCTGGTCGATTTCGCCACGGACATCGCCAGTGTCATCCGATCGGTCGATTCCCATCACCTGATCACGGTCGGCACCCAGAGCAACGGCGCGCCCGGCGCGAGCGGGCCCGACTTCACCGCTCTCTATGGTCTACCGGACATCGACCTGGCCGAGGTGCATGACTGGGGCTACTGGGGATCCGACCAGAGCGCGATGCCCGGCGGCAGCGGTGCCACACCGCCGGCCGCAGACTCGGCCACCTGCCGGACCACCGGTGCTCCGATCGGCTGTTCCTTCGCACTCGGCGCTGCACTGGACAAGCCACTGTTCGTCGGAGAGGCCGGCATCAGCGGCCGGACACCCGCGCAGCGGGTGACCAGGGCGGCCCAGCTCCGGGCGAAGATGGATGCCGCCTTCGGCGCTGGTGCGGCGGGCTATCTGGTGTGGGGCATCAATACCGCCATCACCGATGGCTATGACGTCCTGATCACCGATGACGATCCGCTCATCGGACAATTGGCGCAGGTTGCGCAACAAATCAAGACCTGACGCGAGAGTCGCCCAGTCAGCGCTGGACCGCCATGCGCCGGGCATGCGCGGTCAGCAGTGCGGAGATTCCCTGGGAGGAGCTGTTCAGCGCCGGCGAATACATCGCGAAACCGTCGTCGTGCGGTTCGGGATCGCCGTTTGCCAGATGCGGCAGCAGGGTCCAGTACAGATCGCCGCTGATGTTCGGGTCGTTCTCCACGGCCGAGATCTGCGCCGCGGTCGCGAACGAATTGGTCCAGTCGAATTCGCCGACGACGTAGGCCTTGCCGAAGGAAGCGGCGACCGCGGCATCACGGCGCATCACATCCACATCGATCGGATAGAAATGGCCGCCGACGATGTCGATGTCGGGCGCCTGCACAGCGGCGGATGCTACCGGCATTCCGTCCGCGGCTGATCCGTCGGCGACCAACTGCCGCACCCCTATCGAGTGCTTGAGGTACGCGGCGAAATCCTGGGTCCAGGCCGGCGTCGCTGTCCACAACTCGTTTCCGGTCTCCCAGGCCATCACGGTGGGATCATCCTTGTAGCGCAGACCGTTGTAAGGATTGACGTGATTGAGCAGACGCGACACGTAGAGCCGGAAAGCGGTGATGACGGCAGGATCAGTGTAGAAATGGCTTTCCGAAGCTCGCTGTGCGGCACTGGCCGCCGCGTTGACCGACGGGTTGGGGTCGTTGGGGTAGCCTGCCCACCCGGTGAACGTCGATTCCCCGCCGTGGTACCAACGCCATTGATCGGTGAGCGGGATCATCAATTTCAGGCGGAGCTGGCCGGCCCGGTAGATGGCGTAGTCGGCCGAGGCGAGCGCAGGTGTGTTGAAGACGCCCGGCCGGGGCTCGAAACAGGCGGTACATCCCACGGAGATCCCGAGCGTGTGCGAGCGGACGACGGTGGCGCCGGTGCGCACGGCAGACTGCAGCGCGTCGTCGATCCTGGCGGTGGGCGGCCGCGTCGGGTTCCCCGCTGCGTCCCGGACGTTGTCGTCCAGTCCGAGGTAGTACTCGTTGGTACCGGCGAAGCGAAAAATATTGCCGTTCAACATCAATCGCGAGCCGGACCGGGTCACGAAGCCGGCCGAGGCCGGAATCGACCTGCTGGTGGCGGCGACCAACCGGATCTGCTGCGGTGCCGCGAGACCCGCGGCGCGTTCCGGCGGAACCGACGCGGCCAACGCCCAGTTGGCGGACGCTGCGGCGATCGACACCGCCACCAACAGGACCGCTGCCACCAGGTGCCACCGCCTTCGTCGCCCGCGGGCGACGTCAGGACGAGGGTGCAGCATGGGCGGCTCCCGTCCAATCTTCATCAGCGCCGGAAAGGGGTACGCCGCAACCAAGTACCGCTCTGTGATGAGACGGTCACGAATAGTGTATGGGTTGCAATGGCTTGCCACATGGAGTGGTGACGTTCCACGGTATGCAGCTAATTCACCCTCTGTGTCTGCAAATTCTCGTTCGAGTGAACGATCCCCGACCGCTCGGTGCCGCACGGTCCTCGGATTGGTTTTTCGTTACAGGGAGTGCGATTCCTAACAGAACGACCGCAATTCGCTCCGCTGAATGGATGAACGGTTACCGTAGGACTTGTTCACGCGGTGGTGGCGAAGATCCTTCTGGCTCAAGCGGTCGCCATCTGCCAGAAGGGGAGTCAGAGGCGAGACCGACCATCGGGAATAAGTAATGCAGGAGTTCTCGCATGCGCGCTGTTCGTCCCCGACCCACGACCGCCCCCAAGATCAGCATCATCGTTCCGGCTCGGAACGAGGCCCGAAATCTCGAGGTCGTTCTTCCCACATTGCCGCTCGACGCCGAAATCATCGTGATCGACGGGCATTCCGTCGACGACACCGAGTCGGTCGTCTCCCGGGTGCGGCCGGATGCGAAGTTCGTCCAGCAGACCCGCCGCGGAAAGGGCAATGCACTCGCCGTCGGCTTCGCCGAGGCCACCGGCGACATCATCGTCATGTTCGACGCCGACGGCTCTGCCGACCCGGCCGAGATCGACCGGTTCGTCGAGGTGCTGTTGGCCGGCGCCGACTTCGCCAAGGGCAGTCGGGTGCTCGAAGGTGGTGGCAGCAGCGACATCACGTGGTTGCGCGACACCGGCAACAAGGGCCTGACGCTCGTCACCAACATCGGCTTCCGGACCCATTACACGGACCTGTGCTACGGCTACAACGCCTTCTGGGTCGATGTGCTCCCCACGTTGGACCTGCCGCTGCCGCACCCGATTTCCGGTGACATGCAGTGGGGCGACGGATTCGAGATCGAAACGCTGATCAACTGCCGGGTGGCGGCTGCCGGTCTGAAGGTGGCCGAGGTTCCCAGCATCGAATTGCTGCGACTGTTCGGTGCCAGCAATCTGCACGCCATCAAGGACGGCTTCCGCGTGCTCAAGACGATCGGCACGGAATGGCGGCGCGCCCGCACCCGGCGTCACCTCGTTTCCCGCCCCGCCGCCCCGGTGTCGTCGAGCTATGCGGCCCACGTCGCCGGCATGCAGTACGACGAGGCGTCAGCGTGACCACCCTCCGCCTGGCCCCTCGTCGCGCGGGCGCACACTCCCGCCGGGCCGGTGCCCGCCGCACTGCCGCTGCCGCTACCCGTAGGCCCGCTTCCGTCGAGACCCACACCGCCGTGCCATCTGGCGCGCCGAGGGTGATGGTCGTCGGCTCCGGCTGGCGCTTCACCTCCGGGATCAGCTACTACACGTGCCGGCTGACCAACGCCCTGGCCGAGGTCACGCCCACCAGTGCGCTGCTGATGCGCCAGCTGGTGCCCACCGTGCTGTATCCGGGCAAGGACCGCGTCGGCCAGCAGGTCAACGATCTCGCCTACGGCCCGTCCGTCGGCGTCTTCGACGGTCTGGACTGGTTCTGGGGCGGCAGCATGCGCCGGGCCCGCAAGTTCCTCGCCGAGCAGCGTCCCGAGGTGCTGGTCCTGCAGTGGTGGACCGGCGCGGTGCTGCACTCCTATCTGCGGCTGGCCAAGCTGGCCGCCAAGAACGGCTGCAAGGTCCTCATCGAGTGGCACGAGGTGCAGGACACCGGGGAGGCCCGTATTCCGGGAGTCACCCGCTACGTCACCAAGGCCATGAAGACCTTGCTGAACGAGGTGTCCGGCCACGTCGTGCACTCGCAGTACGACCTGCAGCTGTTGCGGCGCATCTACGACCTGCCCGACGAGCAGGTGACGATCGCTCCGCACGGCCCGTACGACCACCACAGCAGCGACGTCGTGGTCACCGGCTCTGCCAGTGACCCGGTCCTCACGGTTCCGGCGGAGCCGTTGGCGGACAAGGAGTTCATCTTCCTGTACTTCGGCATCATCCGCCCGTACAAGGGCGTCGAGGATCTGGTGGCCGCATTCGACCTGCTGCCAGCTGACGTCCGGGCCACCTCCCGCCTGGTGCTGGTCGGTGAAACATGGGAAGGCTGGAATGCGCCGCTGGAAGCGGTCGCCGCCAGCCCGAATCGCGATCGCATCGACGTGGTCAACCGCTACGTCACCGATGCCGAGGTAGCCGCTCACTTCGCCGCCGCCGATGCCGTCGTGCTCCCCTACCGCCGGTCGTCGTCCTCCGGGCCGCTGCACATCGCCATGAGTTCGGGTCTGCCGGTCGTCGTGACCCACGTCGGCGGACTGGTGGAAGCCGCCCGCGATTACGAGGGCACCCACTTCGTCGCGCCCGCCGATCCGGCCGCTCTGGCGATCGAGATGGCTCAGCTGCCGCAGTCGCGCGACCGACGATTCGTCGATCCGCACAGCTGGGACTACACCGTCGAGGCCTACGGGCAGCTCTTCCGTCGGATCGGTGCGCGCACCTGGTCGCTGCCGGTGGAGCCGGCGATGCCGGAGGCCGCGGCCGCTCCGATCGCGCTGCTGGGTCGGGCCGATGTAGTCGCGCCGGTCACCACCTTGCCCATGTCAGACGCATTCGTCACATTGGCGGGCGACGATACGTTCGATAGAGTTCCGCAGATGAGTGAAAGCGCATGAGCATTAGCCTGGTCGCCTTCGACCTGGACGACACACTGGCGCCGTCCAAATCCCGGGTCGACCCGGAGATGGCCGAGTTGCTGGGTCAGCTGATCGAGCGGGTGCCGGTCTGCATCATCTCCGGCGGGCGGTTCGAGCAGTTTTCCATGCAGGTGCTGGATGCGTTGGACTCGGCCGTCCGCGATTCCAGTGCGGGCCTGGCGAACCTGCACCTGATGCCGACCTGCGGCACCCAGTACTACGAGTGGTCGGGCTCGGCGTGGACTCAGGTCTACAGCGAGGAACTGACCGACGCCCAGAAGTCGGCAGTCATCGACGCGCTGACGGCCGGTGAGGCGGAGCTCGGCTTCACCGATCCGCAGACCTGGGGGCCGAAGATCGAAGACCGCGGCAGTCAGATCACGTTCTCCGCGCTCGGCCAGCAGGCGCCGGTCGATGCCAAGAAGGCCTGGGATCCCAGCGGCGCCAAGAAGGATGCGCTGCGGCAGTTCGTGGCCGCGCGGGTGCCCGAGCTCGAGGTGCGCAGCGGCGGCTCGACCTCCGTGGACGTGACCCGCAAGGGCGTCGACAAGGCGTACGGCATGGAGAAGATCAAGGCGAAGCTCGGCCTGACGAACGACGACATCCTTTTCGTCGGCGATCGTCTCGACGCGGGCGGCAACGACTATCCGGTCAAGGCAATGGGTATCGGGTGCGTCGCAGTCCAGGAATGGGAACATACGGCGATTTTCATCCGCGGCCTGATCGCAACGTTCGACCTGCGCGCCACCGCCGCGGCGGTCGGCGGCGCAGCTGCCGGCCTCTGACCGGCCCTCTTTACCGCACCCCGTCGCCGGACTGCGCGTCGGGGAGGGCAAGTAATGGCGTCTCGGACGTCTTCTAGGCTGGCCGGGCAGTGCAGGCCAGCACGGAGAACGAAGGAGAGGCCGACCAGTGACGGAGATCACCAGCGTGCTCAGGATCGGCGGAGTGGACGTCGACCGCCGGTCGGCGCTGGAGTCGGCCAGCAGCTACCTGCGGCGCCGCGACCGGTTCGGCTACCCGGCGTACGACTCGTTCGGGTCAGAGGGTGGTCCCTGGCGCATCAGCGACGCCGACTTCGTCGCGCCCGTGCTGCTCAATGCCGAGATGAATTCGCGGACCTTCTACGCGCTAGAGGCCATCCGGCCGCACCTCGAACGGTGGTTGGTGGACGTCCCGCTGGACGCCCGGCTGGTGGAAGCGGGCCCCGCCGAACTGGCCTCGCTCGGGGACCTGTTCTCGGTGCTCGATTCGGACGACCTGCCGGTCCTTGCTCGCGGCTCCATCCTGGCCAAGGTCATGCACCGCAAGCGGCCGGCGTTCATCCCGCTGTACGACCGGTTCGTCGACTACTGCTATCGCGGCGCCGACGAGGCACCGGTGCCCAGGGACCGTCGGCGCACCTGGAGAGACTTCCTGCCGCTGCTCGGCGCCGCGATCATCGACGACCTGACCACCGGCGCCGACTTCTTCGCCGAGGTGGCGGCGCTCGCGAACAGGCCGGTGATCACGCCGCTGCGCGCGTTGGACATCGTCGCCTGGCACGCGGGTCGCAGCCGCATCGGCGCGGCGATCTGGTCCGCCCCCACCCGGCCCGAAGTGCCGGAGTCCACCGGCACCGACGACCGGCCGTCCATCGACCCGGACGACGAGACACCGTAACCGCGCGCACCGTCCCAGCCCCGCAGCACACGTAATACCCAGCATGCACTGGTTGTACCGTGGGCGGGCATACGAGCGCGTGCGAGGTCCTACCAGTGCCGGTGAGGGCCATCGCAGCTCAGCGGGGTCGACGCCGGTACATGCCGCGTTACGGTACGAGCATCGGCTGCGGGGGAGCAGTTCCGACCGCGTCATTCGGGGCGGTCGTCGGCACGTCAGGGGAGGTGTGCGAGCGTCATGGGGATCCTGGACCCTGCTCCACAGGAAACGTGTCGGTGCGGGCATCCCGCCACCGCACACCAGCACTTCCGTGCGGGAACCGATTGCTCGCTCTGCCCGATAGACGGCTGCCATCGGTTCAGATCCGCACTGGCAGTGCCGCGCCGACTGAAGCTTCGGCTGCACCTGTCGCGCTGACGTCGCCCGCTACTTGCCGGCGGGACTACGTCCCGATCCGAGCGAGGCCTCACTGGAACCACGACAGCGGACCCCTCGGGGAGGGATCCGCTGTCGAGCGCTGGGTGGATGGGCGGCGCTTCCGGGCCCACCGGGCAGTCAGCCTGCCGTGACGACCAGGTCGAGGCTGGCAGTGACGCCGGGGTGCAGTTTGACCGACACCGGGTGCGATCCGACGGTCTTGATGTGTCCACCGGTCTCGATCGAGCGCTTGTCGACCGTCGGGCCGCCGGCCGACCGAATGGCCGCCGCGACGTCGACGGAGGTGATGGAGCCGAACAGCTTGCTGCCGTCACCGGTGGTACGGGCCACGATGGTGAGCTTCCCGCTCAACCTCTCCAAAGCCTGCTTCACCTCGTTGGCGTGCTCGGTGCCACGGATCTCCCGGGCGATCTGCGCCCGCTTGATGGTGGCGACCTGCTTCTCGGCGCCCTTGGTGGCGACGATGGCCTTGTTCTGCGGCAGCAGGAAGTTACGGCCGTAGCCGTCACGCACCTCGATGATGTCGCCGGGCGCGCCCAGGCCGGGAACGTCGGTGGTCAGAATCAGCTTCACGATGGTTCCCTTTCTCAGCGAGCGGTCGAGGTGTAGGGCAACAGGGCGACTTCACGGGCGTTCTTGACGGCCGTGGCGACGTCCCGCTGGTGCTGGGTGCAGTTGCCGGTCACCCGGCGGGCGCGGATTTTCCCGCGGTCGGAGATGAACTTGCGGAGCAGGTTCGTGTCCTTGTAATCGATCGGGGCTGCGTTGTCCTTGCAGAAG
Organism: uncultured Nakamurella sp.; assembly: GCA_964236185.1. Taxonomy (GTDB): domain Bacteria; phylum Actinomycetota; class Actinomycetes; order Mycobacteriales; family Nakamurellaceae; genus Nakamurella. Next base: position 7,763 of record CAXSEW010000179.1, read on the forward strand.
GCGCAGACCTTCTTCTTGATCTTCCGTACTGGGGGCTTGGGCATTGTTCTTCTCTTCCAAAAGATTCAGCATGAGTTGTCGAAATGGTGCAGCTGATCGCGCGCCGGCCGCTGGGAATGAAGCGCCCGGCTGATCGCCTAGAAGGGT
>CAXSEW010000180.1:0-7865 GCA_964236185.1 uncultured Nakamurella sp.
TCAAGCTTAAGCCGCGGAACCGCTGTGGCCGCTCGACCAGCCGAAACGAGCAGCGGACGCCGGTCGCTATACCGAAGAATTCCAATACTCAGTGAATTTGATACCGCCCCAACTAGCCGAGCGACTACCCCATCGAGATACGTACTGCCGGTTTCGGAGAAGTCTGCCAGACTCGCATGAATATCTTCAGTGCTGGCCACGATCCAGTCGATGACTGCATCCTTTCTTGCAGTCACGAGAATTGGGCGACAGAGGCGCACGGTCAACCATTGAGGATAGGGAGGGTTAAATTCCGGAATGGCTTCCGCGGTGGCTAGGTTTCTATGATACTGGATATCGAGCGATTCGGCCGTTCGCTCGGTTCCGACGCTCAGATCGAGTAGCCCATCGATCTGAGCCCGCCACTGAGTGAGTGCGGTGACGAGTTCGTCGGGCAATTGTCCAAGCGTTAGTTCTACTCGGTCGGAAGGATTGGGTCCGCGTCTGGCTACCGTTCTCCACGGCGCCTCCGGTTGGTTCTGAAAGACGTCAGAAATGCCGAACACGCGCCATAGGACCATCTCGGCGTTAATTACCTCTAGGTTATCGGAGCTCGTTGTCATGACATCAGACTAGGGGTCGCATATCGCTCCTCGGGCAGCGCCCAAGGTTCGGGCCGCCGGTCCAATAACTGCAGCGCGAGAGTCCGGGCCGGGGCGGTGTCCCCGACTGGTGATCGTTGGGACCATCAGCGTAACCCGCGCCATCGCTGTCGCCATCGTGCACAAGGGATCCAATCCCATGAAGAGCGTGACGTGCGCCAGCTCGCAGCGGGTCGAGCCCTAGTTTAGCGCGCTCCGGGGGGGCCGTTAATTAACGTAGTGTGACGGAGTTCGGCGTTCGGCATGACGCAGTTCCTGACCCGACGTGCACTCACCGTTACCTCGCGTCTACTAAACTGACCTTCTCAAGCTTCCGAGGGGGACGTGATGCCGCAGCCAACGCTGCCCCGCCCGGGTCAAGTTGACCGCTGGGTCGAGGTCTCCAAGTCGGAGTACGACCACGAGCGAGCCGGGCTGGCGTACCTGAATCAGGTTGTCCCGAACGCGTCGCCGTATCGGGTGTGGACGAACTTCGAGTTCATGGATGAGCAGGGCAACTGGCATGAGATCGACGCCCTGGTGCTGGGCCGCGGACGGCTGCATCTGGTGGAGCTCAAGCACTACCGCGGAGTGCTCCGGGGGAGCGAAACCTCTTGGCAGCGCAACAACCGTACCGAGCGATCGCCGCTGATCCTCGCCCGGCGTAAGGCCCAGCGCCTGGCGACCCGGATAGAACGGGAACTCCGCAAGGTCGCCAAGGACACCAAAGCCGCGCCAGGGTCCAACACAGGCTGGGTGCCGTACATCCAGGAGTGCGTGTTCCTACACGCTGAGGATTTGAGGGTCGAGCTCAGCGCCTGGGAGGCGTCTAACCTTTTCGGCTTACCCGACAACACCTATAACCACTTGCCGCCCATCGAGTCGCGGCTGACCGAAGCCCCTGAGCGTCATTCGGTCACGGAGCGGGAGAGCGCGCTGCTGGCCGGGGTGATGACTCGGATCACCCAACTTCGCAACCCGCTGCGCCCGGCGGGTGGGTGGCAAATCGAGTCCCGTCCGCTCGCGGACGGCGATGGCTGGCAGGACTGGCCGGCGACCCACAGTCTGGACCCGGACCGAAAGGGTCGGATCCGGGTCTTCTCCGCTCCACCCGGTTCCCCCGAGGCGGTGCTGAACGCGGTCCGTCGACGGGTTCAGCAGGAGTTCAAGCTGCTCAGCCGCTTGCACCACGACAGCATCCCAGTGCCGGTCGAACACGTCGAGGACAACCGCGGCGAGCCTGGACTGGTGTACCAGGATGAATCCGGATTTGTCCCCCTCGATCTTCTTCCCGACCGGCTGACCAATGATCAGCAGCTGGCTGTGTTGCAGCTGATCGCCGACGCCCTGGGCTATGCCCATCGCAACGGGGTCGCGCACCGGGGCCTGCACCCTGGTACCGTCCGGCTCCGGTTGACCGATGGTGAGCCGGAGGTCCGCCTTGCCGACTGGTCGTCCGCGGCCCGGGTGCACCAAGGCAGCACGGCCATCGGCACGAATCTCGGGACCCCGTCCAACTATTCGCCCGACGGGTCCGAGCTGTTCGAGGCGCCAGAGGGCCGCTGGTCGTCCGGCGCCAATCGCCCGGCTTTAGACATCTTTGCGCTCGGTGCGGTGGCATACACCCTGGTCACCGGCGAAGCTCCGGCTCCGACCCGAGCCGAACTGCGCACCAAGGTCCGGGCGGCCGGTGGTCTCGATTTGCTGGCCAGTTCGGTGCCGTTCGCTCCATCGGGACTTCGGGAGCTCATCCTTGCGGCGACCCACCCCGACGTCGGAATCCGGATGCGGTCGGCCGACGACTTCGCCGCGGCCATCGCCGCGATCCGGAACGGGCCTGCACCGGCGGAGCCAATCGACTACGACCCGTTGACGGCCCCCATCGGCGCTGTCCTCCGCGGTCGGTTTGAGGTGGAGAGCGACCTGGGCTCGGGCTCGACGGCCAAGGGCATCCGGGTGCGGGACCGGACGACCGGTCAGTCCGGCGTGCTCAAGGTAGCTTTGAACCACACCGTGGATGATCGCCTCCGGGCCGAGGCGGAGGCGCTCCGGGCGCTCGCCACAGCCTTGCCCAAACACAAACATCTGGTGCAGCTGATCGAGGCCGAGCCGGACATCGGGCACGGCCGGGTGGCGCTGCTGCTCTCCGACGGCGGCCGGGACACCCTGGCCAGCCAGCTCCGTCACGGCCCGATGACCAGTGCAAACCTCCTCGCCATCGGCTCCGACCTGCTCGACGTGGTCGCTGACCTGGACCGGGTTGGGGTAATGCACCGCGACATCAAACCGGCGAACATCGGCCTGGCGTCCCAGATCGCCGGGAAGCCGTCGGTGCTGACCCTTTTCGACTTCTCCTTGACGTCCGGGGTCGGCGAACTGGCGGCCGGCACCCCGCCGTATCTGGATCCGTTCCTGGGGCAGCCGCATCGCCGGTCCTACGACTCCGCGGCCGAGCGGTACGCCGCAGCCGTGGTGCTGTTCGAGATGTCGACCGGTCGGCAGCCGATCTTCGGCGCGCCCTACAACGATCCGGCGATGGTCGACGACGAAGTGACGGTCGACCCGACCCACTTCCCGGAGTTCGCACCCGCCATTGCCCAGGCGTTGACCGAGTTCTTCCGAGTTGCCCTGGCCCGCGACTCGCGGCTCCGGCATGACACCCCGGACGCCATGCGCGCTGCCTGGGTCGCCGCTCTGACCGCCCCGGTTCGGGCGAAGGCGGCACGGACACCGGCGAGGCGTCGGTTGCTGGCCCCGGCCCCGACCGACGATTTTTCCCTGGCCGACCACGTCGGCAGTCTGTCGGCGCTGATCACCGAGATGGGCCGGACCACCACCGGTACCAGCCAGAAGCTCGTCTACCACCTGCTGCCCAAGACCTCGACCGAACAGGGCATCAACCCCCTTGACCCGCAATCGGTGCTCGGCGCCGCGTTGGGCGTGAGCGCCGCGTCGGTGTCCCAGCAGTTCACCAAACTCCGGGAGCGGTGGTTCCCGGCCGACGGTCCGCCCACCCTGGTCGGCCAGGCCCTGCTGCTGCTCGCGGCCGACGTCCGCGAGCGGCTGCAGGAGGCGGGCGGGGTCACCACGCCGGATCAGCTCGTCGAATCGCTGCTCGACCTCTTGCCACCCGGCCCGGACCTGACCAACCCAGCGATGACGGCTCGCGGGTTGCTGCGCATCCTGCTGGAGATGCAGACCGGAATCGAACTGGCCCAGGGCAATTGGGTCCGGCGTCGGCACAACGGCCGGATCGTCACCATCGCCTCTGAACCGCTGCTACTGGAACGGGCCGACGCGGTGGCCGCCGCAGCGAGCCGGATCGCGCACCGCATGCTGGAGCAGGGTCAGGACCTGGTGCCGGCGAAGGATGCCGTGCCCGAACTACTGGCGGCATTCGACGGGCTGCCCGGTGAGGCGACCGACGTGCCCGATGCGACGTTGCTGCTGCTGGCCCGCACCGCCCCGGACATCGGGCTGACCGCCTCCCGTGATCTGTACCCGGTCGAACTGCCCATCGTCCGGGCAGTGGCCGCGGTCCTCAAAGGCATGCCCGACGACACCGCCCTATCCTCCACCGAGCTGCGCGACCGGGTCCGTCGCCGCTTCCCCGACCTCGCGACCCCGATCCCGACCCGACCGAAGCTGGACAACGTGGTCAGCCAGGCGTCGACCCAGGTCCGCTGGTTCCCCGACCGGGAGGTGTACGCCACCGCTCTCGAATCGGCGGTGCCGATCTCGACTCTCGGCACCCGCGCCCCTACGCTCCTGTCCCCTCCGGTCGGGGCGCCGGTCGACCTGTCGTGGCTGCCGCGGGGGTCCGAGCTGGTGTTCCGGGCCCTGCTGGTGCCGACCGGGCTGAGCGACCAGTTGTCGGACGCGCTGCATCGCCGGCTGCGCGCCGACATCGTTGACGTCACCGACCTGCTGCTCAGCCGGATGCAGGCGCGGGCGGGGGATGACTGGTCCGAACTGTTGAGGGCGGACGCGAGCCCGGCCAATAAGGCCGGGCTGGCCGAATTCGTCAAGCAGCAGTTGCCGAGCCTGATCGAGCTGATCGAACAGCCCGGGCCGCCGGTGGTGCTGACCGACCTGGCGGTCCTGGTCGCCTACGGGCACTTGAACGTGATCAGCCGCTGGACCGACCTGACCCGGCCCCCGCCGCGGACGATCATCGCGCTGGTCCCGGCCGGGGTGAACTCAGACTTCACCATCGATCGGGTGGCCCTGCCACTGGGTAGCCCGGAGCAACGGGTCCGGCTGTCCACTGTCCAGACGGCCGCGATCATCCAGCGCAATGCGACCGATGCGGCCGCCTCGGTCACACTGACGTGAACCGCTAGGTACAGGGAGTACGCATGACGCTGGCCACCACGGCCAATTCGGGGTTGACTGCGGCGCTGAAACCGCAGTTGACGGCCATCGTTGACGACATCCGGCAGCGGGTTTTGACTGACCCCGAAGTCGAGGGGCGCTGGCGAGCCGACCACGCGGCGGCGGTCCGGGCTGAGCGCACGGCCGGCGCCTGGACCGACTGGCTGGAGGACCAGGTCACCCAGGCCGCGGTCGGGTGGGTGCTGGGTTCCGTGTTTGTACGGTTCTGCGAGGACAACCGGCTGCTCGGCGGTCAGCCGGGCTCGGCCACGGCTGGGGTGTGGCTGACCGAGACCGACCCCGATCGCCGGCAGCTGGCCCTGGACGCCGAGCGGGAGTTCTACCTGGCCGATCCGGACCGCTCCTACCGGCACTGGTTGCTGGAGGCGTTTGACCGTCTGGCGGCGGCCGAAGCCACCCGTGAACTGGTCGGCGACCACTCGGCCATCCGCCTGGCGTCGCCCAGTGCCGACGCCGTGCACCGCCTGCTGTCGTTCTGGCGCCGGACCGACGACAACGGCGACCTGGTGTGGAGTTTCGCCGACCCCGACCTGTCCACCCGGTTCCTCGGTGACCTCTACCAGGACCTGTCCGAATACGCCAAAGACAAGTACGCTCTGCTCCAAACCCCGGAGTTCGTCGAAGAGTTCATCCTCGACCGCACCCTGACCCCCGCCCTGGACGAACGGCCGCTGACCGGATTTACAATCATCGACCCCACCTGCGGCTCCGGCCACTTCCTGCTCGGCGCCTTCCACCGGATTCTGAACCGCTGGCACGAGCAGGAGCCGGGGCTGGACAGCCGGGAGCGCGTGCGCCGGGCGTTGGACAGCGTGTACGGGGTCGACCTGAATCCCTTTGCCGCCGCGATTGCCCGGTTCCGGTTGCTGATCGCTGCAGTGCAAGCGGCCGACGAACCAACTCTGACTCAGATTCCGGACTTTGTCGTGCATGTGGCGGTCGGCGACTCGCTGCTGAACTCGGCCAGCGAGTATCGAATGGGCGACGACGGTGAGGGCGTCGACGTCGAAGCGGGATTATCGGAAGGATACCGCACGGAAGACTTGACTGTGCTGCGAAAAATGCTGATGCCAGGTAGCTATGATGCCGTGGTCGGCAATCCGCCGTACATCGTAGCCCGCGACAAGGCGTCGAACGCACGTTACCGTCAGCTCTACAAGGAATGTAAGGGAAAATATTCGCTAGCCGTGCCCTTCATGGTGCGGTTTTTCCAACTTGCAAAAACTGGTCGCAAGGCGGGGTGGGCGGGTCAAATTACTTCGAACTCTTTCACCAAGCGGGAGTTTGGCAGCAAGCTCATCGAAGATTTCCTAATAAACCGTGATCTTCATCTAATCGTGGATTCCGCCGGCGCATACATACCAGGCCACGGAACGCCGACTTTGATCTTGATAGGTAGAAACGATATTCGTCAATCCAATACCGTACATGCCGTCATGGGAATCGCAGGTGAGCCAGGTCGACCTGAAGCGGCGGCGAAAGGTAAGGTTTGGACGTCAATATCCAAGCACGCTGACCAAATTGGGTACGAGGACGAATGGCTAAGTGTAGCAATGCTTAGTAGAAAGCTCCTCGCTAATCACCCTTGGAACCTAAGCGGTGGGTATAGTCAAGAAACGCTCGACAGAGTTTCCTCCGGGGCGTCGTCGCGACTCGGGGCAAGCGTCGCACGGATTGGTTTCTTCGGGATACTTGGGTCAGACGACGTGATGATTTTTCCAAAGCAGTTCTCGAAGCGCATTTCTCTCGACCGCGAGGTGGTTGCACCTCTGGTTGTGGGCGAGGATGTTCGCGACTTCTCCTGTTCTTCAGATAGTTTATGCTGGTTCCCATATTCCTCGACGCACGAATTACTTTCCCTGGCTGGGTTCGAGATGGCCGCTCGCTACGCTTGGAAACGCAGAACAGCGCTTGGTAATCGTCCAGTTTTCGCAGGAGAAACATTCTTCACGAGTGGACGCCCCTACTATGCGTGGCACCAATTGCCCAAGGACGAAGGTCTACCCCCGACGGCAATAGCATTCGCGAACGTTGCAACGCACGTTCACTATGCACTGACGGAAGAAGTGATGGCGTTTAATAGTCACGCCCCCTTAATAAAATTGACGGCTGGCGCCACACTCGACGACCACTTTCGGCTGCTCGGCATACTCAACTCGTCGACCGCATGTTTCTGGCTGAAGAAGAATAGCTATCCCAAAGGTGGTGATCCGGTTGGCGGCGAAGGAGCCCGCGTGAGTGTTTTGCCTTGGAGTGATCGCTACGAGTTCACAGGGGCGACGCTGAAGGATTTCCCTATTCCCGCAGGCCACGCGATTCGTCGTACGAAGCAGCTGGACGCGTATGCTCGCGCTCTCGAGGATTTGGAGCCCAAGCAAATTCTGTCTGCACGCGGATGGGATCGTGAGGCGTTGCAATACGCAGAGTCTGAATTTGAACGGATTCGAATGATGTCGATTGCTGTTCAGGAGGAACTAGACTGGGAAGTCTACGGCTTATATGGACTTCCCGGTGGCGAGCTTGTGCGTGAGGGGAACCCTCCTAAAATCAGTCTTGGAGAGCGCGCTTTCGAGATAGCACTGGCCCGCCAGATGGAGATCACTGGTGAGCCTAACGAATGGTTTAGGAGGCATGGATCGACTGCGATAACGAAGATCCCCGAGCACTGGCCGACCGACTATCGTGACCTGGTGCAGCGGCGCCTCGACCTCATCGCCTCGGACCCCTTCGTAGGCCAGTTCGAGCGGCCGGACTACAAGAGGCGATGGCAGATTGAATCTTGGTCCTATCGGCTAACGTCGGCTGTTCGCGAGTACTTGTTAGATTTACTCGAATTGCGTAGGTTATGGT
>CAXSEW010000181.1:0-7784 GCA_964236185.1 uncultured Nakamurella sp.
CCGGCGCATCTTCGCTGTGGCGCTGGCTGTCGCTGCCATCGGCACGACGGCGGTCGTGCCCACCGCCTCTGCGGCGGTCGACCGGGCCGCGGCGGTCCCGGCCGACAGCAAGGCCGGATTGTGCCGGCCGGCAGCATTCGCGGTCGGTTTCAGCGACGCCCTCGACAAGGTCACCGGGGACGGGACCACGGTGGGCGGCCTGTCCGACATCGCCTTCGACCGGCGATCCGGCTCGTACGTGTCCTCCGTCGACAACCATGCCACCGACCCGTCCCGGCTGTGGTTCTACCGGAGCATCAGGTCCCCACAACTGTCTGGCTCACCGCTCGTGCTCAAGCACGCCGACGGCGCGCCCTACACCGGGGTGACCGCCGACAACGAGGGCTTGGCCGTACTGCCCGACGGCGACTACCTGGTGTCCTCCGAGACCGAACCGTCCATCCGGATCTTCGGTCGCGACGGCACCGAGAAGTCCTCGCTCACCGTTCCGACGCGGTTCGGTGTGGCTCCGGCCGGACAGGCCACCGCCAACGCCACCCTGGAAGGCCTCACCATCAGTCCCGACGGCAGCCAGGTCGTGGCGGCGATGGAAGGTTCCCTGTCCGGCGATGCCCCCGCCGACGGCTCGCCTGCGAGCTACCGGCGTTTTCTTCTCTATCACCGCACCCCTTCCGGCGGGTACGCCCTGTTCAAGCAGGTCGGGTACCATGTCGATCCGGGCAACCGCATTTCCGAGGTCCAGCTCTACGACAACGACAGGCTGCTGATCATGGAAGCGGCGTATTCACCGACCGTCGGCAACTCGATCGAGCTGTACACCGCGAGCGGCGTGGACAACGCCCCGGATGTCAGCCAGGTTCCGAATCTTTCCACCCTGCCTCGCGCAGTCCTGGCCAAGAAGCTGGCAGCCAATGTCACCGCATGCCCCACCCTCGGAGCGAGCGCCAAGCAGGTCCAGGCGAATCCGCTGATGGACAACTACGAGGGGATGACCACCCACCGAACGGCCGTGCGACACATCTACAGCGTCACCCTGATCAGCGACGACAACTTCGGCGCCACCCAGATCACCCGGATCCTCGACCTCATCGCGATCCTGCCCTGAGCCGCGGGCCGTGTCCGGCGCCTCGCGAGGCCCATCGGCCGGCGGCGGTCACGCCCTGTTGTCCTGGTGTTCAACTGACCAACACCCGCGCGTGCCATGGTCACCACAGCGGCGGGATCGCCGCCGCAGTGTCGTTGGGAAACGGGAGTTGACATGGTGGACAACGGTTTTCGTGGACGAGGCGTCAACCGCCGGACGGCGCTGCGGTGGGGTGCCGGGTCGGTCCTGGCCGCGGCCGCCGCCACCGAAACGGTGCTCGGGCAGGACCGGGCCGCTGCCACGCCCGCGGCGACCGGCGCGGTGCCGGCCGCCAACCCCGCCGGAACGACACTCACCAGCACGCTGCTCCGCGGCGCGCCGAACACCGCCGGCTTCCGTCGTCATGTGACGGGCCCCGGTGAGCTCTACACCCTGCGATCGGACCTGGGTGGAATCCCGTCCCCCGGGCGGCGCTCCACGAGACGGCCACTCGCCGCCTTCGTCCAGCTCACCGACATCCACGTCCAGGACACCCAGTCGCCGGCTCGGTTTGAGTTCCTCGACCGGATCTCCGACAGCACGCCGCAGATTCCGTTCCAGGCCGCCTACCGTCCCCACGAGATGCTGACCGTGCAGGTCGCCGACGCCACCGTCCGGGCGGTCAATGCGCTGTCCGCCGCGCCCGCGACCGGCGTAGCCCTGCAATTCGCGGTCAGTACCGGCGATGCCACCGACAACTGCCAGTACAACGAGCTGCGGTGGGTCATCGACGTTCTCGACGGACGCCGGCTCACCCCCGACAGCGGTCGCGTCGGGGTGTTCGAAGGCGTCGCTGACGGCAACGCCCCGACCTACGACCCGCACTACTGGCATCCCGGCGGTGCACCGGCAGGCGTCACCGCCGGAACGGACGTCTACCGAGCCGACTACGGCTTCCCCACTGTTCCCGGCCTGCTGGCCGCCGCGATCGCCCCGTTCACCCCGGCCGGGCTGAAACTGCCCTGGCTGGCGGTGCACGGCAACCACGACGGACTGGTCACCGGCAACTTCCCGGTGCTGCCGGTGCTGAACGCGCTGGCCGTTGGCCCGGTCAAACCCCTGGCCACCCCGCCGGGTCTGAGCCTCGCCGACTTCGTCCGCCAGCTGCAGGCCGGCGGAGCCTCGGCGCAGGCCGCCCTGGCCGCCGTCCCGGCGCGCCTGGTCACGCCCGACCCGGCCCGCCGCCTCGTCTCCCGCACCGACGTCGTCGCCGCCCACTTCACCACCGTCGGCAGCCCGACCGGACATGGCTTCACCGCCGCCAACCGCGCGGCCGGCACTGCCTACTATGTCCGTGATGTCGCCGGTCCCGCCCGCAAAGACGTTGTTGCCCAACAGATTCGGTATATCGTGTTGGACACCGTCAACGAGAACGGCGAGGCCGACGGCTCACTCGATCTCGCCCAGTACGCCTGGTTGCAGGACACGCTGGTACAGCAGCCCACCCGACTGACCGTGATCGTCAGTCACCACACCGGCGACACCATGAACAACCCGCTGATCGGCACCGGCGGGGACCTGTCCCCGCGGGTGCTGGGTCCGGCGGTCGTGGACCTCCTGTTGACCCAGCCGCAGGTCGTTCTGTGGGTGAACGGTCACACTCACGAAAACGCCGTGACCGCCCGGGCGCGCGCGGGCGGCGGCGGATTCTGGGAGGTGACGACCGCATCGCACATCGACTGGCCACAACAGGTACGGACCATCGAGATCGTCGACAACGGCGACCAGACGCTGTCCATCTTCGGAACCATCGTCGACAGCGCCGCCCCCACCACCTGGAACGGGAAGCTCGACTCAGCTTTGGATCTCGCGTCGTTGTCCCGCGAGTTGGCGGCCAACGACCCGCAGGAATCCGCCCGACCGGACCCGTCCGTCGACGGTCTGCGCGGTACCGCCGCCGACCGCAACGTCGAACTGGTGCTGCCCCGCCCCGCCGTCCTCGTGATGTAACGCGCTACCGGCGCACCCGCCGTTGCACCGTCGGCCCTGCACCTCGAGCCGGGCAACTCCACCGCACACGTTCGGAATGGTTCTTGCAGCAACCTCCGCCCAGGCCACCCCGAGCTCCCGCCCGGCGCCGGCGTTCCACGCCACCCACGACGCGTACCCGACCACGGCCGGCGCACCGTGTACGGCCGGTGTCCATCTTCGTGGTGCCCAGGGACGTTCACGTCCAGCACTGAATCTCGACATCCCTGACGATGATGTCGCGCGGAGCAGGTGATGACGAGTACTGTCTTGTTCAGCTGATCCCACAGCCGGCAGGGGCCGGTGTCGCCGCCGTCAAGGTCGTGTCATCGGGCGTTACTGAACGCGCCGCCCGTGAGTCATCAGGCTGTATTTGCCCCTCGGGATCACAGCGATGGCTCCAGCCAACTCACATCGCTCGGCAACGGAGCTGTTGACGGCCGGCGGTGTCCGGTGATGCAGATCGAGCAGAAACTCTCCGATGTGCTCGGCGAGTTCGCCCGCACGATGGCCACTGAATTCCCGATCCAGTCGATCCTCGATCACCTGGTCGACCGGATCGTGGACATGCTGCCGATCGACGCCGCTGGCGTCACCCTGATCTCCAGTGGTGCCCACCCGCACTACATGGCGGCCTCCGACGACTCGGCACATCGATTCGAACAGCTGCAGACCGAGCTGAACGAAGGACCGTGCGTGTCCGCCTACCAGTCGGGTACACCGGTTTTCGTGCCGGACCTGCACACCGAAGACCGCTTCCCGACGTTCGGTCCCCGGGCCCTGGCCGTTGGATTGGTGGCAGTCTTCACTTTTCCGCTCCGTCACGGGCAGCAGCAGCTGGGCGCGCTGGATCTGTACCGGACCACCGCCGGGACGCTACCGGCCGAAGCTGTCGCCGCTGCGCAAACTCTCGCCGACGTCGCAGCCGCCTATCTGATCAACGCCTCCACCCGGGAAGAGCTCCGGGTGGCGTTGACCCGCACCCAGCAGGAAGCGTTGCACGATCGGTTGACCGGCCTGCCGAACCGCCAGCTGCTGATGGACCGCCTCGACCACGCGTTCGCCCGGAGCCGACGGTCCGGTTTGACATCGGCGGTGCTGTTCATCGATGTCGACGGGTTGAAGGGGATCAACGACACCTACGGCCACGCCGTCGGCGACCAGCTTCTCGTCGCCGTGGCTGACCGGTTGTTGACCCTGGTACGACCCGGCGACACCTTGGCCCGGCTTTCCGGCGACGAGTTCGTGCTGGTCTGCGAGAACCTGGCGAACCAGGAACAGGCCGTCGCGATCGGCAATCGTTTGGTGTCGGCGTTGGGTCGGCCCTATGCCCTGAACAGCGTGACGGTGCAGGTCAGCGCCAGCATCGGTCTGGCCTATGCGGGACCCCGGACGCACAGCGCCGGCCAGGTGTTGCACCAGGCTGACACCGCAATGTACAAAGCCAAACGCGACGGCGGGGGGCGCCAGCAGCTGTACGACCCGGACGATCAGCAATCAACCGCCTCCTTCACCGATTTGGAGGGGGAATTGGCCGCGGCGCTGCCCCGCGGTGAACTGCGCAACGAATACCAACCCATCGTCCGCACCGCCGACAGCCGCATCAGCGGTTTCGAGGCTCTGCTGCGCTGGACACATCCGGAGCGCGGCGAAATCGCGCCCGCCGAGCTGATTCCGCTGGCCGAGCGGACGGATCTGATCAGCACCATCGGCCACTGGACCTTGACCCAGGCACTGAGCGACCGGGGCCGTTGGCGACACAGCCATACCGCCGAGGAATTAGCCATCTGGGTCAACGTGTCGGCGCACCAGATCATGTCCGACACCTTCCTGCCACAGATCAAAGAAGTGATCGATGTTCGCGGCGGACTGCCGGAGCTGCTGACCCTGGAAATCACCGAAAACGTATTCATGCGTGACGGGGACCGCGCCGTGGCGGCACTGACCGCTCTACGCAACCTGGGCGTTCGGCTCGCGCTCGACGACTTCGGAACGGGTTATTCCTCGATGAACTACCTGAAGAGGTTTCCGGTGAACATCGTCAAGATCGATCGATCCTTCATCGCCGACCTGGGAGTCAACCGGGTCAGCGACGCCATCGTGGAGGCAATGGTGCAACTGGCCCACAAGCTCGGTTTGATCGTCGTCGCCGAAGGAGTGGAGACCGACGCCCAGCGGGCGGCCGTCACCGAATTGGGCTGTGACCTGAGCCAGGGGTTCTACTACGCCCGGCCGATGCCTGCCGCGCAGGCGGACACCTTCGTGCGCCATCACCTGACCATGACCGAACACCTCGTCCCCGTCTCCGGTCTCCGCCTACCCACGCCGCGAAACGCACCGCAGCCCGCTCACATGTCCGACTGACCTACCCGGTCACCGATCTCCCGGGAATGGACGACGGTCCACGGACCCTGGGGTTTTCGTGGGGAGCCTGACGGCCGCAACCGGAACGGGGCTGGGCGGGCGGGAGAAACTCTCTTCGGCGGCGCGGGCCAGCCAGCGCGCCCAAACCCCAGGGGCGACGCTGTCCCGGGCGAACGTGATCGGCGTCCGGACGTTGGTTCAGGTGGTCGGCGGGGTGGGTAGGTGCCCGGTGCTGGTGAGCCGTTCGCACACTTCCCGCAGTCTGAGGTTGGTGGCCTGCGAGGCCCGAACCAGAAGCTGGAAAGCCTGTTCTGCGGTGAACTGGTGGCGCTCCATCAGCACGCCCTTTGCCTGGCCGATGATGTCGCGGTGGTCGGCCATGGTGGTGAGGTTCCGCCGCTGCTGGAGGTCGCACAGGGCGAGGGCGGCGTGGGCGGCGAACACGGCCGCCCGGCTGGCCGCCTCGTCGTCGAAGGCATGCGGTTCGTTGGACACCAGGGTCAGCGTTCCGACGGTCGTTTCCAGGACGGTCAGTGGAATGCAGAGCATGCTGGCGGCACCGCTCCGTACCGCGGCCGCAGTGAAGCGTGGCCACCGGGTGTCGGAGGCGAGGTCCGGAACCACCACCTGGACGGTGTGCTGGACCGCGTGCAGGCACGGGCCCTCGCCCAGGGTGTTCTCCAGGTCCAGCAGCACCGGGGGGAGTTCGCCGTGCGCCGCACGGGCGGCCAACCGGCCCGGCCCCGCGGGTATCGCCACGGCGGCATGTTGCGCACCGGTGATGATCGCGACCGCTCCTGCGGTGATGACCGTCATCGCACGGTCCTCGCCCAACGCACCCTCACCTTTGATGGTCAACGCCAACTCCGCGAGTGCGGCGGCGAAGGTGCTCGGGCGGAGGTCGGTGTCGGGCTGACGAATGGGCAGGTGGGGGAACCGCCCGACCCACCGGTGTGGGTAGCCGTCCAGACCGTCGAGACCGTCCAGCCCGTCGAGGATCTCGTGAGCGACCTGGAGTTGCGGGATGTGGGCATCGGCGGCGCGGGTGACCAGCTCCGCACCGGCCCGCTCTGGTGGATATCCCCGGTCCAGCAGCACTCCGATGGCCTGATCGACGACGGAACGCTGCGCGGAGCCGTTTCCGCCGACAGCAGCGGGCGGCGGCGGAAGGTGGCGGTCCACCTGGAGCCCGTCCAACCCGTAGGCGGCGCGGGCGTCAACCGCCAGCTCACCGAACGCTCCGGGGAGGGCGGCGTAGAAGACCAGCTCACTGGGCTCGGGCAGGGCGCTGATCAGGTGGAGCGGCAACGCCATCGAGGTGGCTGCGCCGGCCGGATCGATTGCAACGACAGTCACCTGTTCACCCTCGACCGGGGTCGTCAGCAGCAATCCGACGAACGATGGAACAGCGGCGTGCAGGTCTTCCAGGAGTACAGCGAGGATTGACTGGAGGTCGTCACCGGAGTCCTGCAGCGCCTGGCTGAGGCGCTCCAACTGTCCGAACGGTCGCAGCGGAAAATGCATCGGGGCCTTTCGGACATCCCGATTGCCGCAAGCGTTACTGATGCCCGGATTGGAGCCGGCAGTATTCATCCGCTCCACATAGGTAGCGCAGTGGCGGGTCGGGCCCAACCACGTCATCGCTTCCCGTGGGCCGACACTACCCCGCTCAGCGCCGGTTGTACCCGATCCGTGATCTTGCCGGGTGAGACACGCTCAGCCGCGGGTTCGGCGGGCACGAGCTGAGGCAGCGGCTTCCTCCACGATCCGGCCCGCTAGATCAGCGAGCTTCACGTGCTGGTTCTGGCTGAGCTGGCGGAGGAAACCGAATGCCTCCTCTGCGGTGCTGCCGCTGCGGCTCCGCAAGATACCGATCGCCTGGTCGATGGTCGGCCTCGTCTGCAAGGCAGCCTGCAGCTGAGTGGCCAGGCGTTGGGATTGCGAAAGGATCTGCGCGTTCAGCACAGAGATCGCCGCCGGCACGGCGAACACCTCACCCATGAGCTCCGCGCGGTCGTCGAACGCGTCGCGCGCGTGCGCGTACACGTTCATCGCCCCGATCACCCCGATGGGTGTGACCAGCGGCAGGGACAGCACGCTGTGCACACCCAGCCGGCCCGCACGGGGCCCGAACCGCGGCCACCGGGGATCCCCTCCCAGCGACCCCGACCGCATGGTGCGGCCCTGGTCAGCAGCACTGATGCACGGACCCTGCCCCATGCCGTACTGGACGTCGTCGACCTGCCGGACGAATTCCGCAGTCTTGACGGTGACATCTTCACGGCCGGTTTCCAACAGCGTCAAACCGGCACCATCGGCGCCAGGGATG
>CAXSEW010000182.1:0-7776 GCA_964236185.1 uncultured Nakamurella sp.
GCCGTTGTCGTCGAAGAGCTGGCCGGTGTGGCCGCCGTCGGGCAGGGTCGCGAGCCGGATCGCGACCGCGGCGCCTTGCTCGGCGGTGGCGAAGCCCTCGCCGTTGTTGAAGTCGGTCTTGACGTACTCGGGGCAGGCGTTGTTGATCAGGATGTTCGTGCCCGTCAGCTCCTTGGCGTACTGGATCGTGACGGCGTTGAGGAACGTCTTGGACGGCGCGTACGCCCCGGTGACCCCGCCGAGGTCGATGTCGGGGTTGGTCTGCAGCCCAAGGGAGCCGACGTGGCTGGACAGGTTGACGATCCGCGGGGAGGGCCCGCGGCGTAGCAGTGGCAGCATAGCGTTGGTGACTCGGAGGACCCCGATGACGTTGGTCTCCACGGCTGCCCGGACCGTGTCCGGGCTGATCGTGGTGGGCTCCTGCGGCCAGCCGCCGGTCACGCCGGCGTTGTTGACCAGAACGTCGAGCCGCCCGGTGCGCTGCTCGATCAGCCCGGCTGCAGCCGCGACGCTCGCGTCATCGGTCACATCGAGCGGGACGGGCGAACACCTCGATGCCGGCCGCTTGTAGCTTCGCGACCGCTTCGTGGCGGCGCTGCTCGTCGCGGGCGCCGACCCCAACGGCGAAGCCGAGCTTGCCCAGCCCGCCGCGATCTCGTAGCCGATCCCCTTGTTCGCGCCGGTCACCAGTGCTGTTTTCTGATCGCTCATGCCTTGAGAGTGGGCGCGGTCGGCCGTTGCACCAACACCACCTCGGTGGGGTACCGATACCCGGACGGTATGGCTCGGAGTGACTCGGCAGTACGGTCGTTGCATGGAGACGCGTGAGCTCCGCTGCTTTGTGGCGGTGGCCGAGGAGCTGCACTTCGGCAGGGCAGCCGAACGGCTGGGGATCGCCCAGCCCCCGCTGTCGCGCACCATTAGCCAGCTCGAGCGTCGGCTGGGGGTGGCACTGCTGACCCGCACCAGCCGCAAGGTCGCCCTGACCGCCGCCGGCAGCGTCCTGCTGACGGAAGGGCGCAACGTGCTGGGTGCGCTCACCGCTGCCGAGCGGCGCACCCGACAGGCCGCGACCAGCCAGGTCGGTCTGGTGCTGGCCGCCAAGGCTGGCACCTCCGACGAGCTGCTCGCCAAGCTGCTCGACGCCTACGCCGCCGAACCGGCCGCCGTCCCGGTCGAGATCCTGCTCTGCGAGTCGCAGCAACAGCGCGCACTCCTACTCGACGGGCAGGCCGACGTAGCGCTGATGCACCTGCCGTTCGACTCAACGGCCGAACTGGACACCCAGCACCTTCGCAGCGAGGGACAAGTCGCCGTCCTGCCCGTCGCGCACCCGCTCGTCGACCGCGGGCACCTCCGCTCCGCAGATGTCACCGCCCGGCCCGACCTGCCGCTCGCGCGCTGGCCCAGGCCCGACGGCGGCTATCCGGACGGGCCCGGCGCGGAGATCCGCAACCTCACCCAGCTCTTCCAGCTAATCGGACTTGGGCGCACCACGGCGATCGTGCCCGAGTCCACCTGTACTGACCTCCGCCATGACCTCGCCGCCGTACCCGTCGTCGACGCACCCGTCGTGACAACCGTCATTGCCTGGCCACCCAACAGCCGCTCCCGGGCGCTCGCCGACCTCATTCGCTTGGCATCGAGCTGCTGACGGCACCCCGCAAACGAACAGCTTCCCTGGCACCGAGCTTGCGCTGTTCCCCCCTATAAGAGCGATCGTTCCCGCTGAGCCATCGCCTAGCGGGTCGACACCGGTGACGGCCGAAGACGGAACGCAATGGAGGCGGGCGCGTGCTCGAGCATGGCCTGGTGCTCGGGGTCACTGGTGGCCATCGCGTCCAGCGGCCGGGGCTCGACGAGTTTCTCCAGGAGGAACCCTGCATCGTGGAACTCCGCACATACTTCGGTCAGCGGGCGGCGCCAGGCCCGCACAGGCCAGTCGTGTAGCGGGTTCAGAGAAGATTCGACGACGGCGACGGTGAAGTAGGAGCCGCCGAGGCGCTGCCAGTCCGCGGTCGGGTGGGTCGTAGAGATGACCAGGGCGCCGTCTGGGGTCAGCACACGCCGGAACTCGCGCAACATCGCGACTCGGTCGTCGACGTAGTTCAGCACCAGAGCCAGTACGACCAGGTCGAACGAAGCGTCCGCGGCCCAGTGCAGTGGCTGGGCCAGGTCGTGGACACGGATGTCGGCGGCCGTTCCCACGCGGTCCCGGGCCAGGTCGACCAGCGAGGGGCTCTGGTCGAAGGCCGTGACGCGGCCCCCTCGGGCGAGCAGTTCCTGCGCGTACAGGCCAGGTCCGCACCCGGCGTCCAGCACCCGCAGGCCCGCGACGGGACCGGCCAGCTCGAGCACCGCCGGCCGGTCGTACAGCGCGTTGTAGGAACCCGTCGCTGCATGCTCGGCGTACTCCCCGGCGAACCGCTCGTACATCGCCTGACCCGACATGTACTGATTGTGCAACACCCGCAAGCAGTGGGCTTGATTCGCGTTTCGGGTGCCATTGCTGTGTCTCAGATGGATGGTCAACTGACGTCCGAGCCACGCAGAAGCGTGGTCACCAGCAGCTCATCTCGCCGACCTGACGGATCCCCCCACGGCGCACTTGTGCCTCCGGCGCCGCCCGGACTCCAACGACCCGATCGGGCCGGCCGCGTTCGCCGCCGAAGCGCTTGTACAGGTGCTGTGCGTAGTTCGAGCTCGTCGTCGACGTTGGGACAGGTCAAGCTCATGCGAACGACGCCGCCCGCCGCGGATTCTGTTGACGGGGCTCGACATGATGACGGCATGCAGTTGGTACACGCAGCGTCCGAATACCTCCCGAGCTACCGCGCCGCGCTGGAACGAGGTTGGAGTCCCAACACCATGAACCCGGCGGCGAGCTGGATTGAACTCGATCGTATCCGTGCAGATCCGGTGGCGTTCCTGACTGCCCAAGACGATCCCTCCGCCAGGGCGAACCGATCACGTTGCCCGACGGGTCGGTCGCGCCCAGGTTGCCCGGCTACCGGCGGTGGCTTTGGGACGGCGACTTTGCCGGGGTAATCAGCGTGCGCTGGCAACCCGGCAGCGTCGCGCTTCCGGAACATATGCTTGGGCACGTCGGCTATACCGTTGTCCGGTGGAAGCGCGGCCGCGGGTACGCCACCGCCGCGTTGCGGGACCTGCTGCCGGAGATTGGCGCGCTTGGCCTGCCCTATGTAGAACTGTCCACTGACGTCGGCAACCTGGCCTCACAACGCGTGATCATGGCCAACGGTGGGGTACTGGTCGAACGCTTCACCAAGCCGGCGGCGTTCGGTCCCGACAGCCCCGCGCTTCGCTGGCGCATCATCCTCGACCAGTAACCAGACCAGCATCCCGCTAGTCGAAGGTTCAGCGCGACATGGTCCCGTCTGCGAGCCCGCGCCGGGTGGGTTTCGTAGTACGATTCATCGGTGGAGGTCCTTCGGTCGGCGTACCGCCACGGAGTCGCCACCGAGGACATCCTCCATGTCATACGAAACGCCATCGTCGTCGAGGAGATCGCCGAGGATCCAACCCGCTATCTGGTTCTCGGTGCCGATCGAGCAGGGAACCTGCTCGAATTGGTCGTGCTGGACCGTCCTCAAGGGCCGGCCGTGATCCACGCGATGCCAATGACCGCTCAGTACCGCAGCCTGCTGCCGGAAGGATGGTGAAGATGTCTGGGATCCACGGGACCACAGCCGATGGCGCCCCAATCACCGACGAAATGGTCGAGGCAATGGCCGATGAGGCCGAGCGTGGGTATGACGTCGAGGAGATCGCGCGTCGCCGTCGGGGCGGCCGGCCGGCCCTGGGATCGGCCGCGTCCTCGGTTGAGTCCGTACGGCTGGGTCCGGACCTCAAGCGCGACCTGTTGTTGCGTGCCGCCGAGGAGCACATCAGCGTGTCCGAGGCCATCCGCCGCGCAGTCGGCCAGTACCTCCGCGCCAGCTGAGCCCGGTGCGCTCCCATAAGGCGCTCCTGTCGCAGTGACGGCGAATTCAGCCGGCAGGCCTAAGCCATGACGCACGGAGCCGATGGCGCGATCCGGGCCCTGAAGACCGACCACGTCGAGGCCTTCAACACCCACGACCGGCGGCGGCTACTCGCCGGCTTGGCTCCAGACGTCACTTGGTCCACCAGCGCGGACACCTTCCACGGAACCCAAGCGTTGGCGGGGATCTTTGACGACGGCCTATGGGCGATGCAACCGTCCCTCACGATCGTGGACCTGCTGGTAGACCACGATCGAGCCGCCGCCCAGATGGTAGAGACCTTGACAGTCGAGGGACAGCAGCGTCGCTTCATGATCGCGTGCTTTTTCGAGGTCTGTGCCGGCCGTATTCAACGCGCGAAGGTGTACCGCGAGGGCAGCGCTGACATCGACTGACCTACAGACACCAGCGACGGTCGTCAGCATATCGTCCGTTGAGGAACGTCAGCCGGAGCCGTCAGACGTCGGCGTCGCGCAAGCCGACTGCGTCGTGTCGCCAGAAGGTTTCGGAGTAGACCAAGGTGCCGGTCATCCACGGCTGGTGGTGTGGGAGCCGGACGGCCTAGAACGCGGCGTCTGGGATGCGCAGCGAGGGCTTGCGGAAGCCTTGCTCGGCGCCGGCCGCAAAGCCCAACCGCGAGTAGTAGCCAGGGTCACCCTCGAGGAAGACGACCGAGACGGAGCGCTCGATCATGACCTCGAGCCCTGCTCGGATGAGCGCCGAGCCGATCCCGCGGCCCTGACGAACGGGCAGCACCGCGACGGGGCTGAGCACCTGCACCTCGACCAGTCGCTGCAGCGCGTCGAGCAGGCCGCGCGTGAACATCACATGCCCGACGACGTTACCGTCGGCATCCACCGCGACCAGGGACAGCCCGCTGTCGGGGCCGACCGCATCCCGCAGGGCGTCGACGAGTCTGCGACGACCAACCCGTGATCACCGAAGGCCGCCAGATGCAGCGCGCGTACCGCGACCCGGTCCTGCGGTTGCTCACTCCGGATGTCCACGAAGGCACCTTAAGGTGCCTTCGTTAACGTGCGCACGGCCTCAGCCGCCGTCCCGTAGGCCCATCGTCATACGGGTCTCGCGTCCGGCCCGCAGTGTTCAGTCGTTGCGGTACAGCGCGAAGGGCGCGTCGGGATGCAGACCGGGCCGCCCTGCGACCAATCCAGAACGGTGAATGACCCCAGCCTCTCGCAGGTCGAGGCGTCGCATGACCGCCTGTGACGGGAGGTTGTGCACCTCGGTGAAGGAGACGACTGGTAGGTGCGGGAAGAAAGCCGCTGCCCAGCCGATCGCCGCGTGTCCAACCTCGGTTGCTTAGCCGCGGCCGGTCAGGGCGTCGCGGACGACCCAGCCCAACTCGAGTACCGCCTGGCCATCGAGATCGAACCGGGTGAAGCCGCCGCGACCGACGAGCGACCCGTTCAACCGGTCGTGCGCGACCCACTTGCCGACCCGGTCGGCCGCCCACCGCTCCACGATCTCTGTGGTCCATGCCTCGATGCTTGCCCGGCTCCACGGTCCGGTCCAAAGGGCGACGATGGGATCGCCGTAGAGCAGGGCCAGGTCCTCGACGTCCTTAGCGTGAACCGGCGTCAAGACCAGGCGAGCAGTCTGGATGGGATCGGTCGGCTGAGCCGCATCCATTCCACCCTTGAACATCGTCGAAGGATACGAGTGCGCCTGCCCTTCAGTTGGTCATCTCCACCAGGTCGCTAATCCGGCCCGGTGAGCGGTCGACCTCCGGGACGTCAAGCCATCCTGATATCGGCCAGAGCATGAGCGTGACCGAAGGCGAGCAGGTCGCTGAGACGGCGGCCCAGGTCTCGCAATGCATCGGTCGGAGGTCTAACTGAGTGAGGTGATGCGCTCTACGAGGAAGTGGCGTTCGGCTGCGTTCTGGGTCAACGTTAACGCCTGCCGGTACGCGTCGAGGGCCTCGGTCGCCCGGCCGAGCCTGCGCAGCAGGTCTGCCTTGACCGCCGGGAGGTACTGGAAGCCCCCGAGCTTTCCCGCGCGTTCCAACGCCTCGACCTCGGCCAGCGCGGCTGCGGGACCGGCGACTTCGGCCAGGGGGACGGTTCGGTTGAGGGCCACCACGGGTGACGGCCAGATCTTGAGCAGTGCGTCGTAGAGTGCTAGGACCTGGGGCCAGTCGGTCGTGTCGATTGACGGCGCTTCCGCGTACAGGCAGGCGATTGCCGCTTGCAGCACACAGCGTCCTGCCCTGCGGCTGGGGAGTGTCTCCATGACGAGGTCGTGGGCAACGGCGATGGCTGGTCGGTCCCACTGGGAACGTTCCTGTTCCTCCAACCGCAGCAGCCGGCCGGTGCCGGAGACCCGTGTGGCGCGCCGGGCGTCGGTGACCAGCAGCAGCGCGAGCAGCCCACCGACCTCGGGTTCATCGGGCATCAGCGTGCGCAGCATCTGCGCCAGCCGCAGCGCGGCGTCGACGAGGTCGGTTCGCACGAGCACGGGACCCGACGGGGCGGTGTGGCCGGTGGTGAAGAGCAGGTGGACCACTTCGAGGGCGGCCTGCAGCCGGTCGGGCAGTTCCGCGGACGTCGGCATCCCGAAGGGGATCCGCGACCCGGCGATCTTCTTCTTGGCGCGGGTGAGACGGGCAGCCATCGTCGTCTCCGGCACCAGGAAGGCGCGGGCGATGTCGGGCGTCGCCACTCCGCAGACCAGCCGCAGCGTGAGGGCAACCTGCGCCTCCTGCGCCAGCGCAGGGTGGCAGCACAGGAAGACCAGCCGCAACCGCTCGTCCGGCACGACGTGGTCCGGCGCTTCGGCCTGCAGCAGGTGGTCCATGGCGGTGTCTCCGGCGGCTTCCTGGGGTTCAACCAGCAGGGGCAGCTTCGAGCGGAAGGTCTGGTCGCGGCGGATGGTGTCAATCCCGCGACAATTGGCGGCCGTCGTCAGCCATGCTGCCGGGTTGGCCGGGATGCCGTCGCCGGTCCAGCTCTGCAAGGCCGCGGCGTACGCCTCCTGCACGCACTCCTCGGCGATATCAAGATCGTGCACAACGCGCACCGTCGCCGCGAACACGAAGGCCCACTCACGGCGGTACGCGTCGGCGAGGCCCGACTCGACTGCGGCCCGGTCTGTCACCGGGTGGGGTGCTCCACGACGCCGCCGCTCTGCACCGGCCTCACCTCCACACCGCCGCCCTCACGAATCACGGGGTTGGTGCCGGCGATCGCGAGCGCAGCGTCGAGATCGGCCGCCTCGATGATGTAGAAGCCGGCCACGATCTCCTTGGCGTCGACGAACGGCCCGTCGGTGATCCCGTCCGCGCGCACCGAGGTCGCCATGCCCCGGGGCGTCAGGGCGTAGGCGACGAGCATCGACCCGGCGTCGACCAACTCATCGGCGTGCTCGTCACAGGACTCAGTGTCGGCCGCGGTCGCCTCCGGGGCGTGAGCGGAGTCACTTGCGTAGATTAGAACGGCGTACTGAGCCATGGTGGCTCTCCTTCCCAATAGGGCAGATGATCTCTACACCCCTACGTCGAACAGCCAGCCGCGAATCGACAGCCCGCACAGAACCCATCTCGAGCGGCCCACCCAACCATCGACGACGGTCGCCACCGTTCCGGTAGACCTTCGGTTATCGGACGCTGCGGGAGAGGATCAACCAGGCAGTGTGGCAGTGAGGTCGAGCTCGACTAATTGGCCGCGGTAACCGAGCGCTGTTACGCCAAGCAGGGCGCTGGCTGTGGTGAACGCTTCACCGATTTCCGATCTGGTGAAGCGATCCCACACCG
>CAXSEW010000183.1:0-7775 GCA_964236185.1 uncultured Nakamurella sp.
GACTGGAGCCGACGGCCGTGTGCTGCGCACTCAACCGATGAATGGCCCGCTTACCTCGAACCTGAGCAGTTCCGCCACACGGCCGGCTACGCCCGCGGACTCCGGGCGAAGGCTCGCTGCACACGCTGTCCCGTTAACCGAACGCTCACCGGGACGCGCACTGCGCCCGGTCGAGGATCCTTCACCGGGCTGGGGGCTTGCGTCGGGGTGCCCAGAGTTCGCCTGCGTCGCCGGCGGTGAGCCGACCTTGGTAGACGTGGATTTTACGGTCGATGAGCTGAAGGTTCCCCTGCAACTCGGCGATCTTGGCGATGATGTCCCCGCGGTGGGCGTGCATGAGGGTTAGGCGCTCCTGCTCGTTGCCGTGTCCGGCCCGCACCAGTTCGGCATAGCGGCGGATCTGCCGGATAGGCATTCCGGTCGCGCGGAGTCTGGTGCAGACGGTGATCCACTCCAGGTCCAGGCGGTGGTAACGACGGCGGCCTGCGGCGGTGCGGTCGATAGCGGTGACGACGAGTCCGGCACGTTCGTAGTAGCGCAGGGTGTGCACGCTGACTGCGCTGCGGCGGGCGGCGTCGGCAATGGTCAGGCCGGCCGGCGGAACGGACTCCTGTGCTGATGGGATGCGCTTGACTTCGAGCACGCTCTAGATTCTAACGTCGCGATCATGACGACAACATTGATCACCGGCGCCAACAAGGGTCTCGGCTTCGAGACCGCACGACGCCTCGTTACCGCGGGTCACATCGTCTACGTCGCCGGCCGGGATGCGGAACGCGCACGCGCTGCAGCCGAGAGGCTCGGGGCGCGGAGCCTCCAGCTCGACGTCACTGACGCCGAGTCAGTGGCTGCCGCGGCGGCGGCCGTCGCAGATGGTGGTGGGTTGGATGTACTCGTCAACAACGCCGGCATCCAGGTCGAGATGACCGACACCGGCGTGCTCGGCGCCGCAGACCTGACCGCCGACATGATGCAGGCGACGTTCGAAACGAACGTCTTCGGCCCGGTCCGCGTCCTGCACGCGTTCCTACCGCTGCTAAAGGAGTCGGCCGCGCCGGTCGTGGTCAACGTGAGCAGCGCGCTGGCCTCACTCACCCGCCTCAGCACCCCCGGCGGTCCCGGCTTCGACTATCGCGGCGTCGCCTACCCGGCATCCAAAGCTGCGGTCAACATGCTGACGGTGCAATACGCAAAGCAGTTCCCGGCCATGCGGATCCACGCCGTCGAACCAGGCTTCACCCGCACAGACCTCAACCACAACACCGGCACACGAACAGTCGAACAGAGCGCGGAGATCATCGTCCGCGCGGCGACGCTGGGCCCCGACGGACCCAGCGGCGACTACTTTGACACAGAAGGTCAACTTCCCTGGTAGCGATTCAGGTAGCGACCCGACCGCGGCGCGCCCCGACGTCGACCTGAGCCAGGTCTCCATCGCGGTCAACGGCGATGTCTTGTCCCGCTCGACGGGCATTACCGGGAAGGCGGCGAGGCGTCCGCTCGCCTGTGATGCAGCCAGGGGGCCTGAGATGATTCACCGGTGTCCGACCTCGTGAACGACCCCTCCGCCGATGACGTGATCGGCGAACCAGCCAAGATCCAGTTCGAGACGTTTCTCGACGAGCACCGCGCCATGTTGAGCGCCTGCTTGGACAGTTTCACCGAAGAACAGGCACGTCGTGCTCTCCTGCCCTCGAAGACGACCCTGCTGGGCTTGGTTAAGCACGCGACCTTCGTGGAAAAGGTCTGGTTCGACGAAGCGGTGACCGGCCGCTCTCGCCAGGAACTTGGCATCCAAGCCGGTCCAGACGAGTCGTTCGACCTGGCTGAGGACGACACCGTCGCCACGGTTCGGCAGGCTCACCACGAGGCCTGCTGCCGGTCGCGGCGGACGGTGGCCGGCCTGGGTTTGAACGACCAGCTTCACGGCAACCGCCGTGGTCCTGTGCCGCTGCGCTGGGTTTACATGCACGTGCTGCGCGAGCTCGCGCAACACTGCGGCCACGCGGACATCCTTCGCGAACAACTCCTCCAAACGACCTGACGACCGGGCAGCTAGCTGTACGACGTCTAGAGGTCATCGATGGTCACGCCCGAGGTGCCGCAAGCCGACCGGCAACCGACGCTTCGGAGCGGGGGATGGCTGGCCAGCGCCGGACGCCGTGGGTGTTACGTCACCGAGGGCACGCTGACCGGGACGGTGTTGCCCGGTGATGAATTCGGCACCAGGCAGGCCCAACTCGTAGCGGGCACCGGGTGTCGGTTACCAAGCGACTGCACCCTGTTGGTCGATGAAGGTGCCGGAGGCAGCATCGTCGGGCAGCGTGGCCGCGGCGAGGACGACCTGGGCCGCCTCGGTAGCGGTCGTCGGGGCCTGATCTCGGTTTATGGGGGTTAAGTCGGTCTGGACGAAGCCGGGGCATACCGATGTGACTTTGATGTCGGTGTGCGCCAGCTTCTTGGCCAGGCTGATCGTCACGCTGTTCAGAGCCGCCTTGGAGCTCTGATACGCCGGGACGATCATCTGGTAATACGGCGACTGCGGGTTGGCCTGCTCGGCAAGTGAGCCCATCGTCGTGGACACGTTCACCATGCGCCCCATCGGGCTGCGCCGCAGCAGGGGCAGGAACGCCTCGGTGATGGCCACCGCGCCGAACACGTTGGTCCTGAAGGTCAGCTCAAACAGCTCTGGATTGGCGAACTCATGCTCATCAGTGTCTGTCGCCTCAGGCAGGATCCCGGCGTTGTTGATCAGCACGTCGAGGCGGCCCTGTGTCTGGGTTACGCGCTCGACCGCGGCCGCGATGCTCGCGGGCGAGGTCACATCCAGTTCCAAGCCCACTACATCGAGGCCTTGGGCACGCAACTCCGCAGCAGCTCCGTCGGCCTGCCCTGCACCGCGGGCTGTCAAGAGGACACATGTCCCCTGCACCGCGAGTGCGCGCACGGTTGCCAAGCCAAGTCCGCGGTTGCCGCCAGTAACGAGTGCGATGGACATCTCTCCCCATTTCGTCATTCAGATCCCTCAGCCGTTCGGCATGAGGTCGGACGCAGCGGGCGTCCGGGCCACCTAGACGTCGAGACATGAATAAGGTGAGATCTGACACCCACTCAGAGTCAATCCTCGGATCGGCGCGATTGCTGGCGGGAATCGGACGTCGCATTGACCGCCCGCAGGTCGAACCCTTACCGGTCACCGTGGGGCGGAGCCCGCCTCGGTTGCGGGTTCATTGTCCGCTGGGTGAGTGCGGCGACGGCGGTCTTGATCTGTTGTCGGTGACGTCGGGCGGCGGCGGTTGTCATCGGTCGGTCGGTGTTCGAGCGGCTGAGTGCAAGGACGAAGGCCAACAGCGTGGCTGCGGGGAGCGCATCGGAGACGACATTGCGCTTCTGCGCGTCGGCCACGACCCGCACCTTATCGGCCATGGCTTTGGTGACGGTGTCGGACTGCATGCCTGATGCTGCGCGTTCGAGCCAGTCCCACTGCCCGACCCGTAACGGCTCGATTCGCTCGCGGTGGCGATCGAACAGTCGAGCCGCGTACTCCGGTAGATCGTCGCCGTCGACGGGGACGTCGTTCATGGTCTGCACGACAATTTCATCGAACACGGCGTCAAAAAGCTCTTCCTTGTTCCCGAAGTACCGGTAAATCATTGCCTTGTTCGCGGCGGAGGCATCAGCGATGCGATCGACACGGGCGCCAGCGAGCCCGTGATCTGCGAACTCGCGGATAGCCGCGTCGAGGATGCGACGGCGGGTGGCGGTGGCGTCGCGGGGCATAACCCCGATGTTAGCAACTGGTTGGTTGCATGGGTGCGTGCACTCGTGTAGTAACGAACTAGTTACCTACTACGGAGGAGTTGCACTGTGGAACAGAGCCGGACCGTCAACACCCTTGCGGTGATGGAGCGAAACGGGCCTGTCCAGGCGTGGCAGTTCGAGCGCCGCTCACCCAGGCCGAGGGACGTGGTGATCGAGGTGCTGTACTGCGGCATCTGCCACACCGACCTGCACATGATCGGCCCGTGGGGCAGCGATTTCCCGCTCGTGCCCGGCCACGAACTCGTCGGACGCGTCATCGGAACCGGCTCGAACGCCACGCGCCATGCCGTGGGCGACACCGTCGCGGTGAGTACAATTATCGGCTCCTGCGGGGAGTGCGAACCGTGCCGGACCGGCCTGGAGACCTATTGCGTCCAGGGCGCGACCCCGACCTACGGCGCACCTGATCGGGTTGACGGCGCACCGACCCGCGGCGGCTACGCCGAACAACTGATCTGCGACGAGCGCTTTGCATACCCTGTGCCACCGGGCCTCGACCTGGCCGGTGCGGCCCCCCTGTTGTGCGCCGGCATCACCACCTACGCGCCGCTGCGCCACTGGGACATCGGCCCGGGCAAGACGGTTGGAGTCGTAGGCATCGGCGGGCTCGGGCACCTGGGCGTCAAGTTCGCGCATGCCCTCGGAGCGGAGGTCGTGGCGTTCACGGGTTCGGCGTCCAAGACCGCCGATGCGCGTCGTCTGGGCGCGGACGAGGTCGTCGTGACCAGCGATGACAGGGCCATGGCCGCGCAAGCAAACCGTATCGACTTCATTCTCGACACCGTCTCAGCACCGCATCCACTCGACCCGTTCCTACGCACCCTGCGGCTCGACGGAACGGTGTGCTCACTGGGCCTGCCGCCGACCGTCGACGCGACGCCGATGACCTTGGCTGTCGGGAGGCGCTCCATCGCGGGATCCGGCGCGGGCGGTTCACGCGAAATCACCGACATGCTGTCCTTCTGCGCCGAGCACGGGATCACCGCAGACGTCGAACTCGTCCGCCCCGACGACGTCGGCGACGCGCTCGACCGACTGGCCCGCAACGACGTGCGCTTCCGATTCGTCATAGACCGGACATAACCCGCCCACCCTCTGGCGCCGTCAGCTCCCCGGTCCCGATCTGGAAAGCGGACCGTCGGCTGACCCCGCGATCGGCGCCTGCCTGGCGCAACCGATCGGCGGGGCGACCGCGTCTGCAAGGAGCCCTGACCGGCACGGTCAGCATTGTTTGGCGAGGCCTCACACGAGAACGGCCGGGTGGGCTGGTCGGCTGCTTACGCGGACGCCGATCCGCTGCCAGCGTGGGAGCGGGGCAACGCGCTCTTACTCGTCTGCGCTCTACCCCGAGGTGGCCTGTTGGGTTTACCGGCACCCACATGACGCCGACATCGATGCGCGTCGCTGGCCGCACAGTACAGGTTTCGTTAGGCTCGTGACGTTTATGATCTGCGGCCCCCCGCACGCAAGCTGGTAGCGCTCGTCCGTGGCGTCGACCTGCACGACCATGTCTGGACTTCCGCCATCCTGAAGCTGATAGACGACCGGTCTACGATTGTGTCATGCCCGCTACTGCAGACGCTCGCCGCAGGATGTTGGATGCGGGCCGGCGGGTCATGTCGCATAAGGGCTACGCGGCGGTGGGGCTGAACGAGGTGCTCAGCGAAGCCGGCGTGCCGAAGGGCTCGTTCTACCACTACTTCGGGTCCAAGGACGCGTTCGGCCAGGCCATGATGCAGGGCTACTTCATTGAGTACCTGGCGGACATGGACCGGATCTTCGCTGACCGCACGGTCACCGCGGCCGATCGGCTTTTCGCTTATCTGCGGCACTGGAGCGACACGGAGACGCTCGCCGACGGTCTGGGCAGGTGCCTTGCCGTCAAGTTGGGAGCCGAGGTCGCCGACCTGTCCGACAGCATGCGCGTGGCGCTCGTCGAGGGTACCAACGGCATCGTCGACCGGCTCGAAAGGCTCTTCCGGCTGGGGATCGAGGACCAGTCTCTTGTCTTCCTCGCCGACCCGAGGTCCACGGCCGAGGTCGTCTACGACGCTTGGCTCGGCGCCAGCATCCTAGCCAAGATCCACCGCAGTGCGGCTCCGCTCGACCGAGCCATGGCTGTCACGCGCGACCTGCTGCACCCGTGAGCGCACCTTCTGTCCGGTTCTTTGGGGGGAACACGAATGCGGCGAGCTCGAGCCGGAGAGTGTTGTCCTCATCCTGGGTGTCCCAGACTTTGCCCGACTAGCAGCGGCCTGCCCACCGCCGAACGGAATAGCCCGAAGGCCAGTGGGGAGCTATTGGGCGCACCACGGGACGCGGCCGTGCTCATGCCCGGTCAGCTCGTGTTGAGCTGTTCGAGTAGCGCGTCGGCGACCGCGCCGGCCGAGTCTGGGTTCTGCCCGGTGATCAGTCGTCCATCGACCTGGGTGTAGGGCTGCCAGTCGTCGGTCTTGCTGTAGTCACCGCCGAGGCGCTTCAGCTCGTCTTCGAGCAGGTAGGGCACTGCGTCGACGCGGTCGACGGCGGCTTCCTCGCTGTTGGTGAACCCGGTGACGCGCTTGCCACGCACTAGCGGCGCGCCGGTGGAGTCGACGACGTGGCGCAGCACCGCGGGTCCGTGGCAGGTGGAAGAGACCGGTTTGCCGGCGTTCCACATGTTCTGGATGAGGGCGATCGAGACAGGGTCCTCGGCGAGGTCGAACATGGGCCCGTGGCCGCCGGCGTAGAAGACGCTGTCGAACTCGTCGGCGTTCACGCTGCCAAGCGGCACGGTGTTGGCCAACACGGCTTGGGCCGTGTCGTCGGCGTCGAAGCGGTGGGTGGCGTCGGTCTGGTAGTCCTTCCCGTTGCTCATGGGGTCCATGGGCGGTCGGCCGCCGCGGGGAGACGCCATGACCACGTCGACGCCGGCGTCGATGAAGCGGTAATACGGGGCGGCCATCTCCTCATACCAGAAGCCGGTGGGCTGATCGGTGTTACCCAGCTGATCGTGGGAAGTCAGCACGAGCAGGATGCGCATGGTGGTGTCCTTTCGGTGGGTGAAACGGGGGTGTGACTGGTCGGTTGTGGTGCCCGGCTAATCGAGAGAACGGCCAAGTGTTTGGTGTGCCGGTATTCGTTCCATGCCCTCGTAGCCTTCCTTCGCGTCTCCGACACCCGGACACCGCGAGAGCGGTGACGCCTGTGCTCAGGGGGCGGGCATAGGGTCCTGGTCGTCTCTCAGCTGCTCCGGCGTCATGTCGAAGGCCTGCTGCACGTTGTCGTTGCGGGTGCCAAGCCCGTCGGTGGTCTTCTTCGACCACGCCGCCTCGACCAGGCTCTTTGTCTCTTCGATCATCGACATGGGCTCAAGGTTGCGGTAGCTGTCGATCTCGCCGGCCGCGAGTGCGGTCAACGTCGCATACACCGGCTCAGGGTTGAACTGAGCGCGCGGGAACGCCAGCTTTGAGTAGTCGTAGAGACGCTGTTTCGGGTCGTCGTCCCAGCTCTGCCAGGTCTGGAAGATGCGGTCGTTGAACCCGGTGAGGAACGGACCGGGATTCATAGTCGCGACCTCGACGCCGAACTCCTGAAGCTCATCCTTCATGCTCTCGGCAATCGCTTCGAGGGCGTGTTTGGACGCCGAGTACAGGCCGGTGAACGGGTTGACGTTGAGCCCCTCACGCGAGGAGACCCAGATGATGCGCCCGGCACCGCGCTTGGCCATCTGCTTGGCGATGCCTTGAGTGAGCAGCAGCGGCCCGGTCACGTTGACCTCGAACTGGTGCCGGATGTTCGCGGCCGGGATATCGACCGTCGACCCGCCCTCGCCGACGCCCGCGTTGTTGACCAGAATCTCTACGCCCCAGTCCAGGGCTTTGCGCCGGTCACCGTCGTTGGTCACGTCGAGTTTCTCGACCCGCAGCGTGACGCCGCGTTCGCTGGCCTGTCTCTTCAGGGTCTGCATCTGG
>CAXSEW010000184.1:0-7765 GCA_964236185.1 uncultured Nakamurella sp.
TGCCCTTGCCCTCGTCGCCCCACTGGGCGCCGATCAGCACCATCACCGACATGGCACACTCCCTGAGATCTCCAATGGGCGTCCACGTGCGGCGGCCGCCAGAGGAAGGGTAGTGGGTGGGCAACGAGACGATGCTCTGCTGCCGCAGCGACCGGACCACCGCGGAGGCCGATGACGCGGTGCGCCTGGCTCTCGCGCGGTGTCGCGACGAGGCCGTGGTGTTCGTCGGTCCGCGGCCGGGTAGGGAGATCGATCCGCTGCTGGCCGGGCGGGTGGTGGTGATCGGCGACGACGCTGATCTGGCCGCCGTGGTGCTGCGGTTGTTGCGGCGCGAACTGCTGGCCCAGGTGATCGTCGGGTTCGCCACCGATCGGGCCACCGAGGTGACCGACCTGTGGTCACTGCCGCTGGGCGCGCCCGGAGTCGATCTTGCCGTCGCCGGTGATCCGGACCTGGTGCCGGTGGTGCGGGATGACGTCGGCGGAGTGCTGGTCGGGCTTGGCCGGCTGTTTCCGGTCCGGGGCACGGTCTATCTGGACGAGACCCGGTTGCTGTCCGGCGGCGCCGCGCAGGTGCTGGTCCAGCCCGACACCGAGCGCGGACTCGCCGTCACGATCGTTCCGAACCGAATGGTGGGGTTCGGCCGCAGCGCACGCACCCACCGCGGCCGGGCCGTCCAGATCGGCACGGTCCCGAGCATGGTGGTCAGCGACGGCACGCCGCACGATCGGCGGATGGAGCGCTGGACGTTCTACAAGCACACCGTGCCGCTGCGGCTGGCCCGGGGCATCCTGTAGATGCTCCGGTTCACCGCCCGGTCGACAATCGGAGTGAGCTAGCGCTTCTGGTAGGAGCTCAGGTCGCACGTATGGATCGCGGTCGGGTCCATCAGGGTGCGAAAGTTGTAGGCCGCGCAGTCCGTGAAGGTGGCAACACTGAACGCTCTCTGGGATCTCCGCAGCACGCCTTTCGAGGGGCCGTTCGAGCCGATTCCGGCACGGTGGACCATCCATTCGATATCGCCGGCCTCGTCGACCAGGTATCTCATGACGGCTTCGTTGTCGTCGTGTTGCCCCCCGTATCCACGAGCGACAGAGTTTCGCACCATCCACAGGACCGGCGAGAGTTGTTTGTCCGGCGGCTTGCTCAGGCCACCGGCCTGGTAGAGAAAACGCCTGACCCCTTGCCGGCGCATGGCTGGCACCAGCTCCCGAACGAACGCCGTATTGATCTGGTGCTCCTTCTGCAGCTTGACATCGCCCAGCATCGAGATGACGTAGTCGACGCCTTCCAGCAGCTCATCCAGGTGGGAGATGTCGGGCACGGCTCCCTGGTGTACGTCCAGATCCGGATGGGAGATGGCGAGCTTTGCCGGGCTGCGGGCCAGCGCCCTGACCCGGTGCCCCTCGCTGAGGGCAAGGGAGACGAAGTGTTGCCCTGTCTGTCCAGTCGCGCCGAACACCAGGAACGTCTGTCGATTCATCTGCCTTCTCCCGGTCGGGATGCGGGTCGGGGAGCGCTGGGGTCAGAGCGGGAACGAGACGCCGGTCAGCTTCTCCGAGGCGTCCCAGAGACGGGACGCCAGAACAGGATCCATCGCCTGCTTCGAGCGGCCGATCAGCTGCGCCCCTCCCCGCATGTGCAGGAACCTTTGCGGCCCGGTGAAGCTGTCAGGAGGTAGGTCGCCGGTCGCGGCCAGGAGCACCGGCAGCGCACCGTCTTCCGGGCTCTGCGCCAGAAAGCGAACCATCAGGCGGGCAAGGCCGGTCGTCTGACCCGTCATGTTCGTCGCGACCAGACCGGGGTGCGCGGCCGCAGCGAGGATCGGCGAGCCGGCAGCGGCGAGCCGGCGCTGTAATTCCGCCGTGAACAACACATTCGCCAATTTGGACGTCGCGTAGGCGCGAGACTCCTTGTAGGGCGTCCGTTCCCAGTTCAAGTCATCCAGGTTCAGCTTCCCCATCCGTTCTGCCTGCGACGACAGGGACACCACCCGGCCGGTGATCTGCGGCAGCAGCAAATTGGTCAGCGCGAACGGGCCGAGGTAGTTGGTGCCGAATTGCATTTCGAACCCGTCGGTGGACCGCCCGAGCTTCGGTACGGAGACGCCGGCATTGTTCACCAGGACATCGATCGGTCCCTCCCACTCGTCCGCGAAACGTCGAACAGAACTCAGGTCCGCCAGGTCGAGAGGCCGAACGACCGTCTCACCAGGAATCGAGGACGCCGCATCAGCCCCCTTTGCGATATCCCGCACAGCAAGCACGACGCGGGCGTTGGCGGCGCCGAGGGCTCGCGCGGTCGCCAGGCCGATCCCGCTCGTCGCCCCGGTCACCACAACGGTGCGGCCGGTCATGTCGGGCAGGGTCGAGGTGGACAAGCGTGGTGATGTCATACCGTTCGATGTCATTCCGCCATACTAGGCACTGTCTAGGATGTAGTCAATGCCTAGCTGCTGGGTAGACTGATCGTCATGATGTCTCGGCCCTTCCATCATGGCAATCTGCGTGCTGTCCTGCTCGGGCAGGCCGAGGTGATGCTTCGAGACGTTGGCGCCGGCGGGTTGTCGTTACGGGAACTCGCCCGGCAGGCCGGAGTGAGCCATGGCGCGCCGCGCAGTCATTTCATCGATCGGCAGGCCCTGCTCGACGCCCTTGCCGAGCAAGGCTTTCACCGGCTCACCGACAAGGTCAGGGTCGCTCTGAACAGCCAAGGCACGTTCGCGGAGCGGTTCCGTCTTGTGGGGCGGGCGTACGTCGATTTCGCCGTTGACGATGCGGCGCTCATGGAGTTGATGTTCGCCGCGAAGATGAACGATCCCGTTGGCTCTGTCCAGTCAGCGGCAGCGAGCCTGTTCCACATCCTCGACGAAGCGATGGGCACGCCGACCGATGGTCCCCCTGGCGACGACGCTCGGAACCGGTTCAAGCTGCTTTTCGCCGCCATCATGCAGGGAACTGCAACTCTCATCGCAGCACGGCGCATCACCCGACGTCAGGGAGAACTGATCGTCGACGATGCGACGAACATGCTCCTGATGTCCGAGCTCGGCGCGCGCGTCCTGTCTCCGCATTGAGCGGTATCGACAAGCGAGAACGCCGCACCGGTCTGGCGACCCACCGGCTGGTCGGGTCGTCAGGGCAGCATGTCCGCCGGGATGTCCGGATCGGCGTCGAGCAGGAACGCGGTGATCCGGGCCACCTCGTCCTGCTCCTCGAACAGCGCGGCGGCCTGACCCAGCGCCGAGAGCGCCCGCAGGAAACCTCGGTTCGACTGGTGCGACCACGGCACCGGCCCTGCGCCCTTCCACCCGGCCCGCCGCAGCTGGTCCAGCCCCCGGTGATAGCCCACCCGGGCGAAGGCATAGCCGGCCACATCGTCGCCCCGGTCCAAGGCGGCCTCGGCCAACTCGGCCCACACCAGGCTGGAGGTCGGGTGCTGGCGCGCCACCGACTCCGGACTGTCGCCGGCGGCGAGGGCGGCCTCCGCCTGATCAACGGGCAGGGTGACCGGCGGTGGTCCGAGCAGATTTCCTCGTGTCATGTCCGCCATCCTGCCCGACGGCCGGTCAGGTATGGAACTGCGCAGCCAGGGCCCGGTCCACCTGCTGGTAATGGCTGCGCGCGGCCTCCACCGCCTCGGCCAAGCCGCGCAGCACCACCTGGCGGTCGGCCGCGGATGCCGCCCACCGACCCTTGAGCAGTCGGAAGGCGGTCAGCGCATCGGCGTCCATGTCGGCGGTGGCAGCGACGTCGGTGTCCAGCTGGCCGAGGTGCGTCTCGATCCGCCCCCAGGTGGCCACCAGCCCGTCGTGGCCGGCCGACATGACGCCGTAGTTGGCCCGGATGGTGGTCATCGGTACGTCCCGGTGACCTGCTGGGCCACCGCGGTCTCGGCTTCGGCAAATCGGCGGCCGGTGACCACCAGGGTGGCGCCGTGGCTGATCAATGCATCCTTGAGCACCACCGCCTGCTGCAGGTATTCCCGCATCCTGGCGGCGAACTGCGGCGCTGCGCTGTCCGACTGCCAGCCCGCTCCGATCTGGGCCAACAGGTCCTCCATGGTGTTGATCTCGGCACTGAGGCCGGCTCCGACGTCCGAGACCCCGGCGCCGGCGGAGGCGATGCGTTCGGTGCTGATGGCGATGCCGTCCATGTGTTTCCCTTCTTCGTGCAAACTGGTTGGGAGAAGTGCTGATCACTAGCGGGTCACCACCGGCGGGCGAGACCCGAGGTGGTGCTGGGAATGATCTTTCGGCGTTGGTCCGGCCGCGGCCAGACCAACGCCGCGAATGTGGACAGCCCAGGGGTATGTGGACAACATCCGGCACCACCGCGTCTCCGGCGCGGCGCACAGCAGGACCGACAGGAAGGTTTCCCATGGCATTGCGCGTGCTGGTCACCGGTGCATCCGGATTCATCGGAACGCGATTGTGTCCGGCGCTGATCGAGGCCGGCCACGAGGTGATCGCGATGACCCGGCACCCCGAGACCTACACCGGCGTGGGTACCCCCGCGACCGCCGACGTCTCCGATCCGGACTCGTTGCCGCCGGTCCTGGAGGGCGTCGACGCCGCCTACTACCTGGTCCATTCGCTCGATTCCGGCGATTTCGTGCAGAAGGACGCCGACGCCGCGCGGGCCTTCGGGCTGGCCGCAGCTGCTGCGGGAGTGAAACGGATCGTCTACCTCGGTGGCCTCGGCGCCGACGACGAGAAGCTGTCGGCCCACCTCAAGTCACGTCGCCAGGTGGAGGAACTCCTCGGTGAGGGCGGCGTACCGGTCACCGTGCTGCGGGCGGCCGTGGTCATCGGCCATGGCGGCATCTCCTGGGAGATCACCCGCCAGCTGGTCAAGCACCTGCCGATCATGGTGGCCCCGCGCTGGGTGAACACCAAGACCCAGCCCATCGCGCTGCCCGATGTGATCCGTTACCTGGTCGGCGTGCTCGAGGCCCCCGGGGCGGCCGGCAAGGTCTACGACGTCGGTGGGCCCGAGGTACTGCGCTACGTCGACATGCTCAAACGGGCCGCCGTGCTGCAGAACAAGCGCGCCCTCCCGCTGTTCATCGTCCCGCTGCTGACCCCGCGACTGTCGTCCGGGTGGCTCACGCTGGTCACCGACGTCGATTTCGAGACCAGCCGCAACCTCATCGACTCGATGACGAACGAAGTGGTCGTCCGCGACGGGAACGCGATCCGTGAACTCATCCCGGGTCAGCCGATGGGCTACGACGACGCCGTCCGGCTCGCCCTCGACGAGCGGGCGCACGATCCGCAGACCGCCAAGGCCGACTCGGCCGCAGCCCGGAGCAACAGGGGCCGAGCGGAATGAGGCACCGCCGATGAACCTCGCCGACAGCAAGTTGGGTCGGATGATCCGACCGGCGCTGATCGACCGGGTGGAGCGCGATCACCAGCAGAGCGACGCCGCCTTCCGCCGGCGCCGCATCGTGGTCGCCATCGTGGTGGTGCTCGGCGCGACGCTCTTGGGCATCTCGCTGTCCGTGCAGCCGGCCGACCCGCTGTTCTACCCCCTCACGCTCGGTCTGGCTGCGCTGTGGGTGGTCGGTGGATTTGCCTCCGGACCGCTGCACCTGGGTTGGGAGGTCAGTCGGAAGCAGAGCCGCCGACCGTTCCTGCTACCGGTCCTGCTGGGTCTGGCAGCCGGCGGGGTGTTCGTGGTCGGCGCCCTGCTGGTGCGGGACATCGGCCCGGTGCACCGGTTGGTGAACTCGGTCCTCGCGCACGCGAAGTTCGGTTCGACCACCGTCGTGCTGCTGATCGCCCTGCTCAACGGCGTCGCCGAAGAGGTGTTCTTCCGCGGCGCGCTGTTCGCCGCCATCGGCCGCAAGCGACCGGTGCTGATCTCGACGGCCGTCTACACGCTGGCCACGCTGGCCACCGGCAACTTCATGCTGGTGTTCGCCGCCCTCACGCTCGGTCTGGTGCTGGGACTGGAACGCCGGGCCACCGGCGGCATCCTGGCGCCGATGCTGACCCACGTGACCTGGTCGCTGGTGATGTTCTTCGCCCTCCCCCCGCTCTTCGCCTGATCATCGACAACGGCACGGAACGGAACGGGGCCGACGCATGAGGATCAGCAGTGCCGTCCTGCGGGCCGTGGGCGCGACCAGGCCGTACACCGAGTCGATGCCATTGGCGGTCGAAGAACTGGAGCTGTCCGGCCCGGGCCGCGGTGAGCTCCTGGTGCGGATCGAGGCCGCCGGGGTCTGTCACTCGGACCTGTCGGTGGTGACGGGGCAGCGGCCACGGCCACTGCCGATGGCGTTGGGACACGAGGCGGCCGGCGTGGTCCTGGAAGTCGGCGACGACGTGCACGACGTCGTGCCGGGCGACCACGTCGTGCTGGTGTTCGTGCCCAGCTGCGGTAGTTGCGACCACTGCAGGGCCGGGCGACCGGCGCTGTGCACGGTGGGTGGAGCCGCCAGTGCCCGCGGAGAATTGCTGAGCGGCGGGTCGCGACTCCGTGCCATCGGCGACGGAGACCTCGAGGGAACGGAGCTGGTCAACCACCATCTCGGGGTATCGGCGTTCGCGGAGCACGCCGTGGTCGACCGGGCGTCGGCGGTGGTGATCGACGCCGACGTCCCGTTCGATGTCGCGGCCGTGCTGGGTTGCGCCCTGCTGACCGGCTTCGGGGCCGTGCAAAACACGGCAGGTGTGCGCGCCGGCGAGACGGTCACCGTCATCGGGTTGGGCGGCGTCGGTCAGGCGGCTGTGCTGGGGGCGGTCGCCGCTGACGCGTCGATGGTGCTGGCCGTGGACCCGGTCGAGCACAAGCGGCAGCTGGCGCTCGAGCTGGGCGCAAGTCATGCCTGCGCTCCGGCGGATGCCGCCGCGCTGCTGGAGACGCTGGGCGGCGGTACCCGGTGGGTCTTCGAGGCCGTCGGCGCCGCGGCAGTGCTGGAGCAGGCGTTCTCCCTGACCGGCCGCGGCGGCACCACCGTGTCCATCGGCCTGCCACCGCCGCAGGCGATGATCGCTCTACCGGCGCTGGCGTTCGCCGGCGAGGGCAAGACCATCACCGGCTCCTACATGGGGTCTGCAGTGCCACGGCGCGACATCCCGGCGATGGTGCGCAGGTGGCGATCCGGTGCCCTACCGGTGGAAAAACTGGTGACGGGCGTGCTGCCGCTGGGGAGCATCAATGCGGCGTTCGAGCAGCTCGCCGACGGTCAGGCCGTCCGGCAATTGATCCACCCGCACGGCTGAAGCTCGATCGTCAGCCTCCCGGGGAACCGGTCGTCGGAATCGAGCGTCGCAGTTCCGCACTGTCCATTGCCACGATTCGTTCCAGGGAGCCCCTGCCATGAGCATGCCGAACTCACCCGCTGCCGGCTGGTATGCCGATCCGAACGGCGGCACCGGGCTGCGCTACTGGGATGGCGCGGTGTGGACCGATGGCACGCAGCCCGCTCCGGCTGCCGCCGGCTACCCCTCGTCGGCTGGCTACCCGTCGTCCGCGCCGGGCTATCCCGCGGGTCAGCCCGGGTATTCCGCACCCGGCTATCCCGGTGCATCCTCGCCGTACCCGGGCCCTGGTCTGCCCCAGGGCAACCAGCCGGCTGCCAGCTTCTTCGTCCGCAACAGGTTCTTCCTGATCACGACGGTGATCTGCGGCATCTACGCGCTGGTGGCGACCTTCAGCAACTTCGCGCTTTTCGGCGTACTGCCCGCGCTGTACACGTTCCGGTCGTTCCAGGCGAAGGAGCCGCTGGCCATCGTCGCGCTGGTGATCACCGT